>NZ_JAODZG010000031.1:0-40741 GCF_029835135.1 Stenotrophomonas sp. GD04145
TTTATGCGTTTCAACAGCCGATGTTTCAGCCGGCGTTGTCGTGCCCCAGAAACGGCTGGATCACTGCCGCGATCTGCGCAGGCGCTTCCATATGCAGGTGATGGTTGCCCGGAAACACGGCCAGGCGCCCGTCGCGCAGGTGCTGCAGTCGCTCGCTGCGCATCGGCTCGGGATAGTACGACTGCGCGGGAGTCGCGTAGATCACCTGCGTAGGGCAGGCGATGGCCTGCAGCAGGTTGTCGATCTGGCCCTCGCTGAGCCGGATGGCGGTGGGCAGCATCAGGCGCGGATCGCTGCACCAGCGATAGCCGCCCTCTACGGGTTCGACCCCGCGCTCGACCAGCAGGCGCGCGCAGCCTTCGCTGAGCTGGTTGGTCATCATCCGCGCGCGGATCGGCGCGGCGAGATCAGGAAAGACCCGAAGCTGCTTGCGCGAAAGCGCGCGCGTGGCAGTCACATGCTCACGCAGCCGATGCGCGGTGTCCTCTTCCGGTCCCCGCAGGCCCCCCAGCGCTTCGATGGCGACCAGGCGTTCAATGCGGTCACTGACCGCCGCCGTCAGGCTGGCGATGCCCGCACCCATCGAGTGGCCAAGCAGGCTGAAGCGCTCCCAGCCCAGCGCGTCGGCCACGTCAAGGACATGGCAGATCGCTGCAGCGGTGGTGTAACTGGCGCCGGGCGGGAGATGGGCGCTGTGGCCATGGCCAGGCAGGTCGATGGCCACCAGATCCAGATGGGGCAGATGCGGCGCGAGTGGCACGAAGCTGGCGGCGTTATCCAGCCATCCGTGCAGGGCCAGCACACGCGGGCCGTCCCCGTGATTGCGCAGGCCGGCCACGCGCGCGCCGCCGACCTCGAGTTCGAACCCCTGCAGGCTCATGCCAGCGAGGCCACGGCCAGCCGTGCCAAGGCACGCGCGTGCTCGGATCCATCGTTGAGGCAGGGGATGTAACGCATCCGTGCGCCGCGTTCGGCGAGGGTTTCAGTGAATCCCATCTCGACTTCTTCCAGCGTTTCCAGGCAGTCGGTGGCAAAGCCGGGACAGACCACGTCGATCTGCTTCACGCCGGCCTCGGCCAGCGCCCACAGGCTGGGTTCGGCATACGGCTGCAACCAGCGCTCGCGCCCGAAACGCGACTGGTAGCCGAGCTGCCACTCGCTCCGTTCCAGGCCCAGCGCATTGGCGATCGCCTGCGCACTGGCCTCGCAGCGCTGCGGATAGGGATCACCGCCATCGGCCAGGCGCTGTGGAATGCCGTGGAAGGAGAACATCAACCTCTGACCACGGCCATGCGCCTGCCAGTAGCGCTGGATGGAGGCTGCCACGGCCGCGACCCAGTCCGGGTCGACCGAGTAGTCCTGTACCAGGCTGACCGTGATGCGCGGATTCCTGCGCTGCCAGGCATCGACACGATCCTCCACCGATGCGGTGGTGGTGGTCGAATACTGGGGATAGAGCGGCAGCACGACGATGCGCCGCACGCCTTCCGCCGCCAGCCGGTCCAGTTCCGCGGTCAATGCGGGTTCGCCATAGCGCATCGCATGGCGCACGCGCAGGGTCGGCAGCAGAGCTTGCATGGCCTGCGCCAACCGCCGGGTATGGACCATCAGCGGCGAGCCCTCGGGCAGCCAGACCTGGGCGTACTTGGCGGCCGAGCGGCCGCTGCGCAATGGCAGGATCAGGCCGCGCAGCAGCGGCTGCCACAGCAGCGCCGGAATCGAGACCACGCGCGGGTCGGACAGGAACTCAGCCAGGTAACGGCGTACGGCGGGGGCCGTCGGCGTCTCGGGCGTGCCTAGGTTGACCGCCAGCACGGCGGTATCGGGTGCGTCGAGCATGGGTCTCATTGTCGCCGATCTGCCGCTGTATCGGGATGCAGGATCTGCATCGCAGGCATAGTCATCTCCGATGCGGGACCGATGACGCTCATTGCCGATTCATCACAACACTACTAATTTCAGTCACTTGCTATATCTTCCTATGGACTGACTTCTGGAGCCTGCCATGCGTCGCCCGATCCAAGCCCTGCTGATCGCCGCCAGCCTGCTGTCCAGCCAGGCCATGGCCGGGCCGCAGGAAGACCAGCGCGCCCGCAACGCGGTGCGTGTGCTGGCTGAAATCCAGGAAATCCCTGAACAGGGGATTCCGGACAAACTGCTCGACGAAGGCCGCGCGGTCATCGTCATTCCCGACACGATCAAGGCAGGCCTGGTCATTGGTGGCCGCCGTGGCCATGGCCTGATGTCGGTCCGCATGCCGAACGGCGCTTGGTCCAACCCGGTCTTCGTCAAGCTCACCGGCGGCAGCATTGGCTTCCAGGCCGGCGTGCAGTCGTCGGACGTGGTGCTGGTGTTCCGCAACGACCGCAGCCTGGACAACCTGGTCAACGGCAAGTTCACCCTGGGCGCCGATGCCGGTGTGGCGGCCGGTCCGGTCGGCCGCAATGCGGCCGCGGCCACCGACGGCCAGCTCAAGGCCGAAATCTGGTCGTGGTCGCGTGCGCGTGGCCTGTTCGCCGGCGTCGCCCTGGACGGTGCGGTGCTGCAGATCGACGATGCCGCCAACCTTGACGCCTATGGCAGCAACACCACGCCGCGGATGATCTTCGAGGGCCGGGCAGCAGGTGCGCCGTCGATGGATGTGGTCGCCTTCCGTGATCGCCTGGAGGAGGCGACCTATGCCGCGCGCAACAACCGTGGTGGCAATGGTGGCACGGCCTCGCGCCCGGCTCCGGCGCCGACGGTCGCACCGCCGCCTGTTCAGGCAGCCCCGGCGGTCCCGGCGGAAGCCACCACCGCGCCCCTGCAGAACGTGCCGCAGAACCCGCCGCCACAGCAGCAGGGCTTCCAGCCGGTCAATGAAGGCGAAATCCGCACGGAGACGCTGGGCGGGAACTGACTTTCGTCACGCGCGCCGGCTAACGGCCGGTGCGCTATGCTCGACAGCCTGATCACTAACGTAACGAGCGTCTTTATGGGCAGTTTCAGCATCTGGCATTGGTTGGTCGTGCTGGCCATCGTCCTGCTGGTGTTCGGCACCAAGCGTCTGACCAGCGGCGCCAAGGACCTCGGTTCGGCGGTCAAGGAATTCAAGAAGGGCATGCGCGACGAGGACAAGCCGAACGCGCAGCTGGGCGATGAGACGCGCAGCCAGGACGCCTCGCGCACCGCGCAGGACGAGCACGACCGCAACGCACGCTGATCCGGAGCGGTCGCGGTGTTTGATATCGGCTTCAGCGAACTGCTGGTCATTGCAGTGGTCGCCCTGGTGGTGCTCGGTCCCGAGCGTCTGCCCAAGGCGGCCCGTTTTGCCGGCCTGTGGGTCCGTCGTGCCCGCAATCAGTGGGACTCGGTGAAACAGGAACTGGAGCGCGAACTGCAGGCCGAAGAGATCAAGCGGCAGATGCAGGACGTGCGGCAGGGCATGCAGGACACCGAGAACCAGTTGCGTGCCAGCGGCGAGGCGATCCGTCGCGAAGCCGCGCAGGCACAGCAGCAGGGTGATGCGCTGGCGCAGGAGACGCGGGCACCGGCGCCGGCGGACCTGCCGCCGCATGTCAGCCAGGCACAGCAGGCTGCACCTCCCGCGTCCATGGGCGACGGCACTGCGGCCGATGCCGGCGGGGCGTCCGCTGCATCCGCAGCGGATGTAGACGACACCCGTCCGGTGCCAGCGTCGCAGAGCGAGGAGCGCGGCCGATGAGCGAACAGGATTTCGGCGAGAGCTCGCTGGTTGAGCATCTGGTGGAGCTTCGCGGCCGCCTGGTGCGTGCGCTGCTGGGCCTGGGCGTGGTGCTGCTGGCACTGCTGCCCTTTACCCAGAAGTTGTACAACGCGCTGGCCGAACCGCTGGTCTCGCAGCTGCCGAACGGCCAGACGATGATCGCCACCAACCCGGCCGGCGCCTTCTTCGCTCCGTTGAAGCTGACCTTCTTCGTCGCGCTGTTCGTGGCGGTGCCGTGGCTGCTGTACCAGTTGTGGGCCTTCGTCGCGCCGGGACTGTATGCCCGCGAAAAACGCCTGGCGGTGCCCCTGCTGGTGTCGTCGGTGCTGCTTTTCTACACCGGTTGCGCCTTCGCGTATTTCCTGGTGTTGCCGGCGGTGTTCCACTTCCTCACCACCTTCAGCCCCGATGTGATCGCGATCACTCCGGATGCCAACGCCTACCTGGATTTCGTGCTGGCGATCTTCTTCGCCTTCGGTGGCAGCTTCGAGCTGCCGGTGGCGATGGTGATCCTGGTACTGCTGGGATGGGTGACGCCGCAGCAGTTCAAGGAGGGCCGTGGCTACGCGATCGTGGGCATCTTCGTGGTGGCGGCCGTGCTGACGCCGCCTGACGTGGTCTCGCAGCTGATGCTGGCGATCCCGATGTGCCTGCTGTACGAACTGGGCATCCATGCCGCGCGGTGGCTGGTGCCGTCCTCGGTGGTGAAGAAGCCCGCCGCGTGATGCGGCAGCGCCGGGCATGGCCCGGCGCTACCGTTGGGCGTGCTCAGGCGTGGAAGACGTCGTTCGCCGGCGGCGTGGCCGGAACCGGCGGAGCGCCACGGCTGCCACGGTGCACGAACATCTGCTTCCAGGCGGCATACACCGCGCCGACGTACAGCGGCATCACCACGGTGGTCAGCAGCAGCTGTGCGATGAACACAGCCACCATCTGCCCCCCCAGCAGCATCGCGATCTGGATCACGATCACGAACAGGATGTAGCCGCAGAAGGCGGCGATCACGCCGAGCACAGCGAACACCGCCATCGCCGCGATGTTCTCGATGCAGCCCTGCAGGCTCAGGCGCAGCGCGTGCATGCCGCTCTGCTTGTCGAACACCACCAGCGCTGGCTGGGTGAACATAGCCAGGGTCAGGGCGATGGCGGTCACGAACACCAGCAGCATCCACAGTGCGATGCGCGTGGCCGGCAGCTGGGCGACCAGTTCGGCGGCGGCTTCGGGGCTGACCTGCTGGTTGCTGCGGGCGATCTCTTCCATCCGTGCCATGACGTCGCTGAAGGCGGCGAAGCCTTCGCGACCGATCATCAGGTACAGCAGCACGCCCAGCAGCAGGACCACCAGCACCTGGATCGCCAGCGGCACCAGCAGGTGGCTGACGCGGTGGTCACGGATCGGCTGCAGCAGGTGGGTCACCAGGCCGGGCCGGCCGTCGTCGATCTCGCCCATGGCGTACAGCATGCCGCCGAACATGATCGGCGAGACGGCCAGGGTCATCAGCTGCACGGCCAGACCGAGCGCGCCGGGCACCAGGGTGGACAGCAGGGTGACCACCCAGCTGACCAGCATCCAGGTCAGGCCGATCCGCGCCAGCTGCAGCGGTGCACGCCGGTACAGGGAGAACGTATCCAGCAACCACTGGGCGCCCGCCGAGGCCGGCAGCTTGCGAATCTCTTTCATGGACATCCGGAGAGGACAGAAGGGGAGCGGGCAGTACCCGCGCCGCCGATTATCCCTGTTTTGCCGCCGGCTGGGCTGAAGACTGCCGTGCCTGGCGGACGAAACGGCGCAGCAGCTGCCGGGCCAGGGGGGCGGCGCTGACCGCGCGCTCGATGCTGCGGGCACAGCCACCATGGCGGCCGATGCAGTCAGCCCGCGCACGCACGTAGCCGCGCATGTGGTGGGTGGCGAACTCGGGATGGAACTGCACGCCCCACGCCTGCCGGCCCCAGCGGAAGGCATGGCAGCCATCCTGCGGCGACCGTGCCAGCACGGCGGCCCCCTCGGGGGCACGCAGTACGGTCTGCAGATGGGTCGCGTGTGCCGCGAAATGCTGTGGCAGCCCCTGGAACAGGGGGTCCTGTGCTGCCTGCGGCTGCAGCTCCAGTTCAATGGTGCCCGACTCGCGTCCGGCCGGGTTGTAGGCCACTTCGCCGCCCAGCGCATGCGCCAGCAGCTGGTGCCCGTAGCAGATGCCGAACACCGGCACGTCATCGTGGGCGGCCTGCCGCAGCCACGCCGCGCTGCGCTCGCTCCAGTCGGCGTGGTCGGTGACGAAGGCGGCCGAGCCGGT
The DNA here is from genome assembly GCF_029835135.1 of Stenotrophomonas sp. GD04145. Taxonomy (NCBI): domain Bacteria; kingdom Pseudomonadati; phylum Pseudomonadota; class Gammaproteobacteria; order Lysobacterales; family Lysobacteraceae; genus Stenotrophomonas; species Stenotrophomonas sp. GD04145. Next base: position 6,018 of record NZ_JAODZG010000031.1, read on the forward strand.
CACCATCACCCCGGCGAACGCGCGCGGGTCGGGCAGGACGCCGCCGTGCTCGACATCGACCACCACCGTCTCGTGTTCTTCCAGGCCGGCGGCGACGCGGATCCAGTGCGGGAAACGCCCATAACGACGCAGCGAGGGCACTGGACGGCCGGTTTCAACAATCAGGAAGGGCGCTGGGTTCATCCGGGGGCGGCAGGACAGACAGGACTTCCTCGATTGTAGTCAGCCCCTGCGCCACCTTTTCAAGCCCCGCCTGGCGCAGGGTCCGCAGGCCCTCGGCACGGGCGGCACGGCTGAAACCGGCCAGATCCATGTCGGCGCGGATCTGCGCGCGAAGCCGCGAACCCAATGGCAGCAACTCATACAGGCCGATGCGGCCGAGGAAACCGGTGCGCCGGCACTCCAGGCAACCGACCGGCCGACAGGGCGTGGCGGCATCTGGATATGCGGCATGGCTATCAGCCAGTACCGCCCAATCGGCGGCACCGAGCGTATGCGGCGCTTGCAGTGCGGGCACAGGGTGCGCACCAGGCGCTGGGCGAGGATGCCGTTGACGGTGGAGGCCAGCAGGTAATGCGGCACGCCCAGGTCGAGCAGGCGGGTGATGGCCGAGGGGGCGTCGTTGGTGTGCAGGGTGGACAGCACCAGATGGCCCGTCAGCGACGCCTGTACCGCCATCTGCGCGGTTTCCAGGTCGCGGATCTCGCCGATCATGATGATGTCCGGATCCTGCCGCAGCAGGGTGCGTACGCCGCTGGCGAAGTCCAGGTCGATGTTGGTCTGCACCTGCATCTGGTTGAACTCCGGCGCGATCATCTCGATCGGATCCTCCACCGTGCACACGTTCACGTCCGGGGTGGCCAGGCGCTTGAGCGTGGAGTACAGGGTGGTGGTCTTGCCGGAGCCGGTCGGGCCGGTCACCAGCACGATGCCGTGCGGACGCTCGACCAGGGCGTTCCAGCCGGCAGCCTCCTGCGGGCTGAAACCCAGCTGGTCGATGCTCTTGAACGCCGCATCCGGGTCGAAGATGCGCATCACGCACTTCTCGCCGAACGCTGTGGGCATGGTCGACAGGCGCATTTCCACCTCGCGCCCACCCGGTGACCGGGTCTTGATGCGGCCATCCTGCGGCCGGCGACGCTCGGCCAGGTCCATGCGGCCCAGCACCTTGATGCGGCTGACCACGGCGGTCATCACCGCCGGAGGCACCTCGAACACCTTGTGCAGCACGCCATCGATGCGGAACCGCATGCGGCCCATGTCGCGGCGCGGTTCCAGGTGGATGTCCGACGCACGCTGCTCATAGGCGTACTGCAGCAGCCAGTCGACGATGTGCACGATGTGCTGGTCGTCGGCGTTGACGTCGCCGGTGCGGCCGAGCTCGACCAGCTGCTCGAAGCTGGGCAGGGCGGTGTTCACCTCGCCGCGCACGTCGCCGCGTGCGCCACGCACCGAGCGCGTGACGCCGTAGAACTCCATGGTGTAGCGGTGCAGGTCCAGCGGATTGACCACGGCCAGCTCGATGCGGCGGCGGGTCAGGTGCTGCAGGTCGCGGCGCCATTCCTGTACCAGCGGTTCGCTGGTGGCCACCAGCACGCGTTCGGCGTCCACCGCCAGTGGCAGGAAGCGATGGCGGCGCGCATAGGCGTGCGAAACCAGGGCCGTGACCGCCGCCACATCGACGCGGGTCGGGTCGATGCGCAGGTAGCGGGTGCCGGTGCGCCGCGCCAGCCACTCGGTGAGGCGTTCCAGGGTCAGTTCGCCGCCGTCGCTGGCGGCAAGCTTGAGGTTGGACAGCAGTACCAGCGGATGGACTTCACTGGCGTTGCGGGCGCCCTGCGCGGAAAACCGCACGCGCTCGCGGTCCTGCGCGGCCACCAGGCCATCGGCCAGCAGTGCGGCCGAGACCTGTTCAAACAGCAGGCGGCCCCACGGCAGCGGTACCGCGCCGGGCTCGCCGGGCGTGCCCGCCGGCAGCCGATGTTCCATCTGCCTGCTCCTCCCGGGTACGGAATGCCCCGCAGGTCGGCCGTTATACTAGCGCACCCCCTTGCCGGCCAAGAATCGTCCGCATGTCCGCGACCCCGACCGTTCCGATCACCTTCCAGGGCCTGATCCAGACCCTGAACCAGTTCTGGGCCCAGCAGGGCTGCGTGCTCATCCAGCCGCTCGACCTGGAGGTGGGCGCCGGTACGTTCCACCCGGCGACCTTCCTGCGTGCGATCGGTCCGGAAGGCTGGAACGCGGCCTACGTGCAGCCCTCGCGCCGTCCCACCGACGGCCGTTACGGCGAGAACCCGAACCGCCTGCAGCGCTATTACCAGTACCAGGTGGCGATGAAGCCGGCGCCGGACAACATCCAGCAGCTGTACCTGGATTCGCTGCAGGCGCTGGGCATCGACCCGCTGGTGCACGACCTGCGCTTCGTCGAGGACAACTGGGAGTCGCCGACCCTGGGTGCCTGGGGCCTGGGCTGGGAGGTCTGGCTCAACGGCATGGAAGTGACCCAGTTCACCTACTTCCAGCAGGCCGGTGGCCTGGAGTGCCGCCCGGTGCTGGGCGAGATCACCTACGGTCTCGAGCGCCTGTGCATGTACCTGCAGAACTGCGACAACGTCTACGACCTGGTGTGGACCTACGGGCCGGACGGACAGCCGGTGACCTACGGTGACGTCTATCACCAGAACGAGGTGGAGCAGAGCACCTACAACTTCGAGCATGCCGACGTGGAAGAAATGTTCCACCGCTTCGACGCCTGCGAGCGCGAGGCGCAGAAGCTGGTCGAAGTGGGCCTGCCGCTGCCGGCCTACGAGCAGGTGATGAAGGCCAGCCACACGTTCAACCTGCTGGATGCGCGCCGCGCCATCAGCGTGACCGAACGCCAACGCTACATCCTGCGCGTGCGTGCGCTGGCCCAGGCGGTGGCCCGGGCCTACTACGAGCAGCGCGAGAAGCTGGGCTTCCCGGGCGCGAAGAAAGCCTGACGGCCGCTCTCCCACCCTGCTTTTCATCACCCCCGGGGCGCCGGACGCGTTGCGCGCTGCGCCCCCCACCACAGGATCGAACCGATGAGCCAATTGTCCCCCCTGCTGATCGAACTGGGCACCGAGGAGTTGCCGGTCAAGGCGCTGCCGGGCCTAGCCCAGGCGTTTTTCGACGGTGTTGTCGAAGGCCTGCGCAAGCGCGGCATTGCCCTGGACACGGGCGATGCACGTCCGCTGTCCACTCCGCGCCGGTTGGCCGTGCTGCTGCCGGGCGTCGGCCTGGAACAGCCGGAGCAGCACAGCGAAGTGCTGGGCCCGTACCTGAACATCGCGCTGGATGCAGAAGGCCAGCCGACCAAGGCGTTGCAGGGCTTCGCCGCCAAGGCCGGCATCGACTGGACCGCGCTGGAGAAGACCACCGACAACAAGGGCGAGCGTTTCGTGCATCGTGCGGTGACGCCGGGCGCGAGCACCGCCGATCTGCTGCCTGAGATCCTGCGCGAGGCCATCGCCGCCATGCCGATCCCCAAGCCGATGCGCTGGGGCGACCACCCCTGGGGCTTCGCGCGGCCGGTGCATTGGCTGGTGCTGCTGCACGGCAAGGATGTGGTCGCTGCCGAGCTGTTCGGCCTCACGGCCGACCGCATGAGCCGTGGCCATCGCTTCCACCATGACAAGACCGTGTGGCTGACCCAGCCGCAGGACTACGTCGAATCGCTGCGCGCGGCCCATGTGCTGGTCGACCCGGCCGAGCGCCGCGCGCGCATCGTCGCCGAGGTCGAAGCCGCCGCCGGCAAGGCTGGCGGCAGTGCGCGCATCACCGAGGACAATCTTGAGCAGGTGGTGAACCTGGTCGAGTGGCCCTCGGCAGTGCTGTGCAGCTTCGAGCGCGCCTTCCTGGCCGTGCCGCAGGAAGCGTTGATCGAAACGATGGAGATCAACCAGAAGTTCTTCCCGGTGCTGGATGACGCGGGCACGCTGACCGAGAAGTTCATCGGCATCGCCAACATCGAGTCGAAGGATGTGGCCGAAGTGGCCAAGGGCTACGAACGCGTGATCCGCCCGCGCTTCGCCGATGCCAAGTTCTTCTTCGATGAAGACCTGAAGCAGGGGCTGGCCGCGATGGGCGAGGGCCTGAAGACCGTGACCTACCAGGCCAAGCTGGGCAGCGTGGCGGACAAGGTCGCGCGCGTGGCGGCGCTGGCCGAAGCGGTTGCCGTGCAGGTGGGTGCCGATCCGGTGCAGGCCCGCCGCAGCGCGGAGCTGGCCAAGAACGACCTGCAGTCGCGCATGGTCAACGAGTTCCCGGAACTGCAGGGCATCGCCGGCCGCCATTACGCGGTGGCGGGCGGAGAATCGCCGGACGTGGCGCTGGCCCTCGACGAGGCGTACCAGCCGCGCTTCGGTGGCGATGACATCGCGCTGTCGCCGTTGGGCAAGGTGCTGGCCATCGCCGAGCGTGTGGACACACTGGCCGGCGGGTTCGCGGCGGGCCTGAAGCCGACCGGCAACAAGGATCCCTTTGCCCTGCGCCGCAACGCACTGGGCCTGGCCCGTACGATCATCGAGAGTGGCTTCGAGCTGGACCTGCGCGCGCTGCTGGCCAGCGCCAACCAAGGCCTGGCCGCGCGTGGCGTGCAGGCCGATGTGGGTGAGCTGTACGACTTCATCCTGGATCGCCTGAAGGGCTATTACGCCGACAAGGGCGTGCCGGCCACCCACTTCAACGCGGTCGCCGAACTGAAGCCGGCGTCGCTGTACGACTTCGATCGCCGCCTCGACGCGATCGGCACGTTTGCAGCGCTGCCCGAGGCCGAGGCCCTGGCCGCCGCGAACAAGCGCATCCGCAACATCCTCCGTAAGGCTGAAGGCGACATTCCGGGCCAGATCGACCCGTCGCTGCTGCAGGAGGAGGCCGAGCGCGCGCTGGCCGAAGCCGTCACCGCCGCCATCGACGACACGGGCGCCAGCCTGCATCAGAAGGACTACGTGGCCGTGCTGGCCCGCCTGGCCCGCCTGCGCCCGCAGGTCGATGCATTCTTCGATGGTGTGATGGTCAATGCCGAAGACCCCGCACTGCGCGGCAATCGCCTGGCGCTGCTGACCCTGCTGGGCGAGCGACTGGGCAAGGTCGCCGCGATCGAGCATCTGTCGAGCTGAGTGGTCGCGCCGGGCCACGCCCGGCGAACGCGCGGTGTGGTGCTGGAAGAAGCCGCCGGGCATGGCCCGGCGTTACCGACATCATGCGGATGATGTCGGTAACGCGTATTTTGACCGCCACTTAACAACCGATGCCTGAAGGCGTGATGCATTTCGCATCGTCACGTTGGGTCGGTATGCTGTGCCGCATGCAGCCAAAGAAATACGCCCTGCCGCTGATGGTCCTGTCGCTGGTCGCCACCCCCGTGGCCCACGCGCGCGGCACCATCGACAAGGTGGACATCAAGGGATTGGACAAGGGCGACGACGCCGCGATCATCGAGAACATCCAGGAATCGCTCACGCTGTACGACACGATCGGCAAGGAGCAGGGTGAATCGCGGCTGGAGTACCTGCTGTCACAGGCCGAGCGGCAGACCCGGCAGGCGTTGGAGCCGTTCGGGTACTACAACCCGGTGATCACGGTGGAGGCGCCGCGCCAGGACGAGCATGTGCAGGTGCTGATCCACGTCGACAAGGGCACGCCGGTGACGGTGCGGCGCGAGCACATCGACATCACCGGCCCGGCCATGTACGACCAGTACCTGCAGGATGACCTGACCGCCTTCAAGCCGCGCAAGGGCCAGCGTTTCGAACATACCCAGTACGAAGCCAGCAAGATCACCATCACCCGCCGCCTGGCCGAGCGTGGCTACTTCGATGCCGATTACACCCAGCGCCAGGTACAGATCACCCGCGCCGACAACGCCGCGGACATCGACCTGACCTGGGACAGCGGCCGCCGCTACAACATGGGCCCGGTCCGGTTCGAGCAGGATTACTTCGTCGACAAGCTGTTCGATCCGCTGGTGTACTGGGAACAGGGCAGCTACTACCACGAAGGCAAGCTGGACCGGCTGCGCGAGTCGCTGACCAAGCTCGACTACTTCAGCGTGATCGACATCCAGCCGCGGCCGGACCAGGCCGACGACAATGGTGAGGTGCCGGTCGACGTCAAGCTGACCCGTGCCAAGCGCACGATCTACACCGCGGGCCTGAGCTACGGCAGCGAGAGTGGTCCCGGTGTACGCGGCGGTGTCGAGCGGCGGTTCCTCAACAACCGCGGCCACAAGATGAACACCCAGCTGGACTATGCGCAGAAGCGCAAGAGCCTGGTGACCAGCTACCGGATTCCCGCGTTCGCCTGGCTTGATGGCTGGTATACCTTCGCCGCCAGCGCCTACGACGAGCAGACCGACTACATCGACCTGCGCAACTTCAAGCTGATCGCCAGCCGCAGCGGCGAGATCAACGAATACTGGACCGCGATCGCGTCGGTCAACGCGCTGCGCGAGCGCTGGCGCTATGCATCGGGTACCGAGTTCACCGACGCGGTCTACAACACCTCCACGCTGGTCTATCCGCAGCTGGTGGCCGACTACGTCAATGTCGATGACGAGATGTTCCCGCGCAAAGGCATCAGCGGCACGGCCACCGTGCGCGCGGGCGTTGAAGGCGCCGGCTCCGATACCAGCTTCGTGCAGGCCAATGCCGTGCTTCGCTGGTACGTTCCGGTGGGCGAAAGCAACCGCCTGATCCTGCGTGGCGAGGGGGGCACCACCTGGACCAGCGATCTGGTGGCGATGCCACCCAGCCTGCGCTACTTCGCTGGCGGTGACCGCAGCATCCGTGGCTATGCCTACCGCGAGGTGGGCCCGCGCACGCCCGCGCCGGACAAGTACGCGCTGGGTGCCAAGAACCTGGTGATCGGCTCGGCCGAGTACGAGCACTACTTCAACGGTGGCCCCTGGGGTGCGGCGGTGTTCGTCGACACCGGCAGTGCCTTCGACAACACCATCGACCTGCATACCGGTGTGGGCTTCGGCGTGCGCTGGAAGTCGCCGGTGGGCCCGGTGCGCATCGACGTGGCCCACGGCCTGAACAACCCGGATTCGCAGTTCCAGCTGTATCTGAACATCGGAGCGGACCTGTGAGCACGCCCGCACAGACCCCGGGAACACCGCCGCCGCGCGTGCGCTTCTATCGCCGCCGCCGCTTCTGGGCATGGTCTGGCGTGGGCGTGCTGGGTCTGGTCCTGCTCGGCCTGCTGCTGCTGTACTGGCTGCTGCAGACCGTGGCCGGCCGTGACGTGCTGCTGGCGCAGGTGGTCGCGCGCCTGCCGGTGGGTGCCAGCTTCACCTGGGACAAGGTGGACGGACCGGTGGCCGGCCCGCTGACGCTCTACAACGTCGACTTCCGCTATGACGACATCCACTTCCATGCCGAGCGCGCGTACCTGGAGCCGGACCTGCGCCCGCTGCTGGGCCGCAAACTGCTGCTCGACAGGCTGGAACTGACCAATGCCTCGCTGAACCTGGCCAAGAGCGAGGAGCCGTTCAAGCTGCCGTCGTGGCCGGACTCGCTGCCGCAGATCGAGATGCCGCTGGCCATCCAGGCCGACGCCATCGCCATCGACGGTTTCCGGGTGACCCAGGCCGGTGAACCGGTGATCGACATCAGCCGCGTGCGCGGCGGGGTGGAAATCGCCAACGGCGAATTCCAGGCGCGCGCGCTGGTCGTGGACAGCGATATGGGCAACTTCACCGCCCAGGGCCGCTACATCCCGGCCAAGGACTACGACACCGACGTGACCGTCACCGCGGTGCTGCCGGCGCCGCGTGGGCGCACGGCCGCCACGCTCGGCCTGGTTGCACGGGGCAATCTGGCGCACATGGAAGTGGCCGTGGCCGGGCGCGCGCCCAAACCGCTGCATGCGATGCTGGTGTTTGACGGGCGGACCGATCCGAGCTGGAGCGCGACCGTGCGCAGCGACGAACTGGACCCGGCTCTGCTGTCGCCAGCGCTCGCGGGTTCGGCCATCGCGCCACTCGCGCTGGATTTCAGCGCCACCGGCAAGGGCGGCAACGCCCAGCTGCGCGGCACGGTGAAGCAGGGCGAGCAGGCGCTGGAGCTGGCGCCCTCGGTCATCTCGCTGCAGGACCAGGTGCTGAAGGTCTCGCCGCTGGTGGTGAAGGGACTGGGGGGCGAGGCACGCCTGGAAGGTACCGCTGATTTCAGCCAGGAAGACCAGCAGAAACTCGATTTCTCGGTCATCGCCCATGATCTGACCTGGGTGCCGGCGGAGGATCCGAACACCGTCGGTGGTCCGCCCGTACCGGTGACACTGAAGGAAGCCCGCTTCGGCCTGGCAGGGACGCTGAAGGCATGGGCTGCGATCGGTCGTGCCGACGTGGAGCGTGAGCAGCAGAAGGCGCAGCTGCGTTTCGACGTGCGCGGCAACGACCAAGCGGCCTCGATCCGCGAGCTGCAGGCGCAGACGCCCGGCGGGCAGTTGCAGGTGGAGGGCCAGGTGGCATGGGCCCCGCAGCTGGACTGGGATGCCAAGGCCACATTGAAGGACTTCGATCCGGGCTATTTCGTGCCTGGATGGAATGGCCGGCTGTCGGGCAACCTGGCGTCCAAGGGCCGCCAGCTGCCGCCGCCGGCAAACGCCCCGCCGGGTACCGCCGGCACGCTGGAAGCCACGGTCGATCTGCCGTCGCTGAAGGGCGTGCTGCGTCAGCGCAATCTCGATGCGCAGGGCAAGTTCGCGCTGCAGGGCGAACAGGGCCAGGGCGAGCTGAAGCTGGCCGTCGGCAGCAGCCGGGTCACCGCCTCGGGCAAGGTGGGCGACCGCCTGGACATCGACGCACGTTTCGAACCGCTGCAGCTGAGCGACCTGCTGCCTGGCGCCGATGGCGGCCTGCGCGGGGAGGTACAGGTGACCGGCCCGCGTGACGCACCGGACATCACCGCGGACCTGGTCGGCAACAACCTCAACTGGGATGGCTATGGCGCCGAGAGCCTGAGCATCAAGGGGCGGCTGCCGTGGCGTGGCGACAGCGGCACGCTGGCCGTGCAGGGACAGCAGGTCAACGCCGGCATGCTGCTGGAACGGTTGAACATCGATGCGCAGGGCAGCGTGTCGAACCTGCGCCTGGCGGCACAGACCCGCAACGAACTGGGCGCGATCGACCTGCAGGGCAGCGTGCGCCAGCAGGGCCAGCAATGGCGGGGCGAACTGGCTTCGCTGCGTATCGCACCGGTGAAGGGCGATGCCTGGGCGCTGCGCGCGCCGGCCGCCTTCGCCATCAACAATGGCAGCTACACGCTGGCCGAGGCCTGCCTGGCTGCCGCCAGCAGCGGGGCGCTCTGTGCGCAGGCGAACTGGCCGCGCGAGGGCCTGGTGGTGCGCGGCGATGCGTTGCCGCTGGCACTGGTGCAGCCGTGGCTGCCGCCGCAGTCCGGACGTCGCATCTACCTGCGCGGCGAGCTCGGTCTGGATGCGCAGATCCGGCCGCGCGGCAATGCGTGGGAAGGACACGTCGAAGTGCGTTCGCTGGAGGGCGGGGTGCGCCTGGGCGAGAACCGCAACGTCGGTGGCGACAGCACCCGCGGCGAACTGGTGCGTTACGACCAGTTCTCGCTGAAGCTGGACATGACCCCGGCCAGCATCAAGGGCTATCTGGGCATGGGCTTCCAGGGCAACGGCTTCGTCGATGCCAGGATGCAGACCGGCTGGGAAGCCAGCGCGCCATTGAACGGTGAGCTTTACCTCAACATGTCGCGGCTGTACTGGCTGGAACTGTTCTCGCCGGACATCGTGCGCCCGACCGGCCTGATCGAGGGCCACGTCAGCCTGCGCGGTACCCGTGGCCAGCCGTCGCTGGGCGGCGACGCGCAGCTGAGCAATTTCAAGGGCGAATTCCCCGCGCTGGGGCTGACGTTCGACCAGGGCAAGGGCAGCTTCGTCGCCCAGCCCGACGGCTCGGCCAAGATCACCGCGCAGGCCAACTCGGGCCAGGGCACGCTGTATGTCGATGGCGGCCTGTCCTGGTTCGGTGATGCGCAGCCGCTGCAGCTGAAGATCCACGGCGAGAACGTGCTGCTGTCCAATACCAGCGAACTGCGCATCGTCGCCAACCCCAATCTGGACTTCACCCTGGCCAAGGCCGCGATGGAGCTGCGTGGCACGGTGCACGTGCCGGAAGCGGACATCGATCTTGAGCGGCTGGATCGCGGCACGTCGGTTTCCGAGGACGTGGTGGTGCTGGACCCGGCCGATCCGGAGGAATCGCGCACCTCGCCGCTGGACATGGACCTGACCGTCAGCCTGGGCGACAAGGTGAAGATGACCGGCTTCGGCCTGAAGGGCGCGCTGACCGGCAAGATGCAGGTCTGGGCCAAGCCCGGTCGCGAAATGACCGCCAATGGCGGGCTGGAGGTCAGTGGCCGCTACAAGGCCTATGGCCAGGACCTGACCATCACCCGCGGCAACCTCAACTGGAACTACAACGCCGTATCCGACCCGCGCATCAACATCCGCGCCGAGCGCCGGATCGGTGATGTCACCGCTGGCATCGACGTGACCGGCCGTGCACAGCAGCCGCGTGCGGACGTGTGGTCCGACCCGGCGATGTCGCAGTCCGAAGCGCTGGCCTACCTGGTGCTGGGCCGCAGCCTCACCGGTGCCAGCAGCGACCAGGCCCAGCAGGTCAATGCAGCCTCGGCCGCACTGTCGGCCGGCAGCGGCCTGCTGGCGTCGCAGCTGGGGGCCAAGCTGGGCCTGGACGATGCGGGCGTGAGCCAGTCGCGCGCGCTGGGCGGATCGGTGATCGGCGTGGGCAAGTACATTTCGCCCAAGCTGTATGTGGGCTATGGCGTATCGCTGGTCGGCGCCGGTTCGGTGATCACCCTGAAGTATCTGCTGCGCCGCGGTTTCGACGTGGAAGTGGAGTCGAGCACGGTGGAAAACCGCGGCTCGATCAACTGGCGGCGGGAGAAGTAACCCGCCGCCATCGACCGGTAGCGCCGGGCCGCGCCCGGCGGGCGCCGCGCACGGCCCCCAACCATCGGCCGTTGCCCCTGCCGGCCCCAGCGGCTATGGTCCCGGGCTGTTCTGTCGTACCGGATCGCCTCATGTCGCCACGCAAAACCCTTCCTGCCGCCCTGGCCCTGGGCCTCACCCTCGCTGCGGGCGCCCACGCCGATGAAGGCATGTGGATGCCGACCCAGCTGCCGGAGCTGGCCAAGCCGCTGCGCGCAGCGGGCTTCATGGGCGATCCGGCCGACCTGGCCAACGTCACCGCACCGCCGCTGAGCGCCGTGGTGCGGGCCGGCGGCGGCACCGGTTCGTTCGTTTCCGCCGATGGACTGCTGTTGACCAACCACCATGTGGCGATGGGCGTGATCCAGTACAACAGTTCGCCCGAGCACAACCTGATCGACAACGGCTTCATCGCCCAGGGGCGCGCCGACGAGCGGCCGGCCAATCCGGACTTCCGCGTGCTGGTCACCGTTGGTTTCGACAAGGTGACCGATCAGGTGCTGGCCAATGCCCGTGGCAAGACCGGCCGTGCGTACTTCGATGCGGTCGATGCGGCCAGCAAGCAGATCGTGGCGGAGTGCGAGAAGGACGGCAGCGTGCGCTGCTCGGTGGCCAACATGTACTACGGCACTGATTTCTACCGCATTGCCCAGCTGGAACTGAGCGATGTGCGCCTGGTCTACGCGCCGCCGCGTGCGATCGGCAACTACGGCGACGAGATCGACAATTTCATGTGGCCGCGCCACACCGGCGATTTCACTCTGCTGCGTGCCTATGTCGGCAAGGATGGCAAGCCGGCCGCGTACAGCAAGGACAACGTGCCCTATCAGCCACCGGCGCACCTGAAGATGTCCGTTGAAGGTCCGAAGGAGGGCGATTACGCGATGCTGGCCGGTTACCCGGGCATCACCTACCGCCACCGCACCGCGGCCGAGTTCGCCAGCCAGGTCGATGCGGTGCTGCCGCGCCGGGTATCGGTGTTCCAGCAGATGATCGACACCCTCGAGGCAGCCAGCGCCAAGGATGCACAGGCGCGTACCCGCTACGCCTCGCAGCTGCAGTCGCTGAAGAACAACCGCAAGCGTGCCGCCGGCGAACTGGAAGGCCTGCTGCGCAGCGATGCCAAGGCGCAGCGCGCTGCCGACGAGTCGGCCATGCTGGCGGCCACCGACCGCCGGTACCGGAGTGACATCCAGGCGTTGCTGGCCAATCTCTCGCAGGGCGCGGCGGTGGGTGAGCGCGACCTGCTGCTGGAGCAGATGGCCAACCAGAGCCAGCTGCTGCGCTCGGCGCTGCTGCTGGAACGCCTGCGCATCGAGTCGGCCAAGCCGGATGCACAGCGCGAAAGCGGCTACCAGCAGCGCGACCAGGCGATGATCGAGGGCGTACTCAAGCAGGTGCAGCGTCGGTATGCAGCGGAGGTCGAAAAGGCGCTGCTGACCACCCTGCTTACGCGATACCAGCAGTTGCCGGACGCGCAGCGCGTGGCCGAGTTCGATGCCGCCTTCGGCCGCACCCCGGCGCAGCTGGCGCAGGCGCTGGACACGCTTTACGCCAGCACCCGGCTGGGCGACGAGGCGCAGCGTCTCTCACGCCTCGCCGCTGCGCGCGAAGGCAAGGCCCTGGCACCCGATCCGCTGATCGCAGTGGCCGCGCCGCTGGTGGCGGCGCAGCTGCGCATCGAGAACGAGAGCAAGACCCGCGAAGGCGAGCAGCTGCGCCTGCGCCCGGCCTACATGCAGGCGCTGTTCGCCTGGCGTGCCAAGCAGGGCCGCGCGGTGTACCCGGATGCCAACCGTACCCTGCGCATCAGCTACGGCAAGGTCGAGGCACTGCACCCGCGTGACGGCGTGACCTACTCGCCGGTGACCACGGTGGCCGGTATCGTCGAGAAGAACACCAACGCCTATCCCTTCGACGCACCGGCTCCCCTGCTGGCCGCCATCGCCAAGGGTGATTTCGGTAGCACGGCCGATCCGGCCCTGAAGACACAGACCGTCAACTTCCTGACCAACCTCGATACCACCGGCGGCAATTCGGGATCGCCGGTGCTCAATGCCAAGGGTGAACTGATTGGCCTGAACTTCGACAGCAACTGGGAATCGGTCAGTGCCAGCTGGTGGTTCGATCCGCGCTACAAGCGCGCCGTGCACGTGGACATGCGCTATCTGCGCTGGCTGCTGGCCAAGGTCTACCCGGCGCCGGAACTGTTGAAGGAAATGGGCGTTCCGGCCCAGTAAGACGCCGGCCACGACCCCGGTCGTGGCCCGCACCGCGTAGGCCCCCCACGCCGGTGGGGGGTGTTGCCCCCAACGAGCCCGTACGTCTGGCCGCCTCTGGCCTACACTGCGGGTTCCTCTGACGGAAACGCGCGCGTGGTCTCCAGCTGGATCCTGCTGCTGGTCTCGGTTGCCTATGCCGCACTGCTGTTCGGCGTGGCATGGTGGGGCGACCGTCGGCCGATGTACCCGGACCGGCCCTGGCTGCGGCCGGTGGTCTACAGCCTGGCGCTGGCCGTGTACTGCTCGTCCTGGACCTTCTATGGCGCGGTGGGCACCGCCGTGCGCAACGGTATCGGCTACCTGCCGATCTACATCGGGCCGCTGCTGCTGCTGCTGTTCGGCTGGCGCATCATCGAGCGCCTGGCCCTGATCGCCCGCAGCCAGAACGTGGTGTCCATCGCCGATTTCATCTCCTCGCGCTTCGGCCGCTCGCGGCGCCTGGCCGCGCTGGTGGCGATCATCGCCCTGATCGGCATCGTTCCCTACCTGGCCCTGCAGTACAAAGCGGTGGCGATGAGCCTGCAGGTGCTGACCGGCAACACCGGCCCGACCGGCTTCTTCAGCGATCCCGCACTGTATGTCGCCCTGCTGATGGCCCTGTTCGCCACGCTGTTCGGCACGCGCCAAGTGGATGCCACCGAGCATCACCACGGCATGATGCTGGCGATCGCGCTGGAATCGGTGATCAAGCTGCTGGCGATGCTCGCCGTTGGCGTATTCGCCTATGTGTGGCTGACCGACCGCACCGATGCGGTGGTCGAGTCGGTGCATACGCTGTTCACCGGATTGCCGCCGGTGGGATTCATTTCGCAGACCCTGCTCAGTTTCCTCGCCATCGTCTGCCTGCCGCGCCAGTTCCATGTCGCGGTGGTGGAATGTGGCGATGTACGCGACGTGCGCCGTGCACGCTGGATGTTCGGTGGTTACCTGGTGCTGATCTCGGCGATGGTGCTGCCCATCGCCACCGCGGGCGTCACATTGTTCGGCACCGGCGGCAGCGTCGCCGACGATGCGATGGTGCTGGCGCTGCCGCTGGCCGAGGGCCGCAACGCGCTGGCGCTGGTCGCCTATGTGGGTGGCTTCTCTGCCGCCACCGGCATGGTCATCGTCTCATCCATCGCGCTGGCCACCATGGTCAGCAATGATCTGGTGATGCCGGTGCTGCTGCGCCGCAGTGGCGATCACCAGGAAGCAGCCGACGTGGCTTCACGCGTGCTGTGGATCCGCCGCCTGGCGATCCTGCTGCTCGCGTTGATGGCGTACAGCTACTACCGCAGCAGCAGCAACGACAGCACCCTGGCGTCCTACGGCCTGATGGCGTTCGCCGCGGTAGCGCAGTTCGCACCGGGCCTGATCGGCGGCCTGTATTGGCGTGGCGCCAGCCGCCGCGGCGTGGAAACCGGCATGCTGCTCGGCTTCGCCACCTGGCTCTATACCCTGTTGCTGCCGGCGATGACCATGGCGGGATGGGTCGACGCCGGCTGGGTCCAGCAGGGCCCGTTCGGCATCGAATGGCTGCGCCCGCAGCAGCTGTTCGGCATGACCGGCTGGGATCCGCTGACCCACGGTACCTTCTGGTCGCTGCTGGTCAATGCGGCAACGATGATGCTGGTGTCCGCACGCTGGCGGCCGGGGGTGGACGAGCGACTGCGTGCTGCGCCCTTCCTCGATCCGTACGCCGAGCGCCCCTCGGTCGCCGGCGGTTGGCCGGGCCACGTGCACGTGGGCGACCTGCTGGCGCTGGCCTCGCGCGTGGTGGGCGAGCGTCATGCGCGGCGTTCGTTCTTCGAGCAGGCGCAGTCGCTGGGCCGCGAACTGCAGTCTTCCGCGCCGGCCGACCGGCCCTGGGTGCAGTTCACCGAGCGCCTGCTGGCCGCGTCGATCGGTGCCGCCTCCGCGCGCCTGCTGCTGACCAGCCTGCTGCGCGGTTCCGGCATGGACCTGGGTGAGGTGGTGGCGGTGCTGGACGAAGCCGGGCAGGAACTGCGCTTCAACCGCGAGATCCTGTCCACCACGCTGGAGAACATCAGTGCAGGTGTCAGCGTGGTCGATCCGGACATGCGCCTGACGGCGTGGAACCGCCGCTACCAGGACATGTTCGGCTACCCCGACGGCATGCTGTACGTGGGCCGCCCGGTGGCCGACCTGATCCGCTACAACGCCGAACGGGGCGAGCTGGGCGAGGGCGACATCGAGGTGCAGATCAACCGCCGCATCGGCTACATGCGCGCCGGTTCACCGCATGTGTTCGAGCGCACGCGCAGCGATGGCAAGGTGATCGAGATGCGTGGCCAGGCCTTGCCTGGTGGCGGCTATGTGACCAGCTACAACGACATCACCGATTACAAGCACGCCGAGAAGGCGCTGCTGGAAGCCAACGAAACGCTGGAACAGCGCGTCGCCGAGCGCTCCCACGAAGCTGAAGCCGCCCAGCAGTCGAAGACCCGCTTCCTGGCCGCGATCAGCCACGACGTGCTGCAGCCGCTCAATGCCGCGCGCCTGTTCGCTTCGGCACTGCGTGACAGCGTCCATGTGAGCGACGAGCAGAAGCATCTGGCCGAGCGCGTGGATGCCTCGCTGCGCGCGGCCGAGGAGCTGCTGGATGGCCTGCTGGACGTATCGCGGCTGGATGCAGGTGGGTTGCATCCGGTCATCGGCGAGTTCGACGTCAGCGCGCTGATGCGCGAGCTGGCCGCACAGTACACGCCGGTTGCCGCCGGCCGTGGCCTGCGCCTGGATCTGTTCGCGCGCCCGGCATGGGTGCGCAGCGACCGGCGCCTGCTGCGGCGTGTGCTGCAGAACTTCCTGGCCAACGCGCTGCGCTATACACGGCAGGGCCGCATCGTGCTGGCCGTGCGCCATCGGGGCGAGGAAGTGGAACTGCAGGTGTGGGATACCGGCCCCGGCATCCCGGAGCATCACATGCGGCAGATCTTCGATGAGTTCCATCGCTACCAGCAGCCCTTCGACTGGGGCGAGCAGGGCCTGGGCCTGGGCCTGTCGATCTGCCAGCGCATCTCGCGCCTGCTGGACCATCGGCTCAACGCACGCAGCCGCGTCGGCAGCGGGTCGATGTTCTCGATCATCCTGCCGCGCGTGGCGCCTCTGCCGGGCTACACCGAGCCTGCCACGGCGGTCCAGGTGGCCGCCACGCCGGTGCGCAGCGATTCGCTGGCCGGCCTGCGCGTGCTGTGCGTGGACAATGACGAGGAAATCCTCGACGGCATGCGTGCGCTGCTGGGTCGCTGGCAGGTGCAGGTGATCACCGCCGCCACCGTCGATCAGGCGCTGGAAAAGATTGCCGAGCGCCCGCAGGTGATGCTGGTGGATTACCACCTGCATGACCGCATGGATGGCCTGGACGCGCTGGTGGCACTGCGCGAGGCGGCAGGATATCCGCTGCCCGGTGCCCTGCTCACTGCCGATGGTCGCGATGAGCTGAAGCGGATGGCGCGCGAGCGGGGTTATCGGGTGCTGACCAAGCCGATCAAGCCGGCCTCGCTGCGCGCCTTCCTCGGCGCGCTGCGCGACGCCGGCAGCAACGAAGCCTGATGGCAACTGTAGAGCCGAGCCTATGCTCGGCTCCGCGCGCAGCCCGGCGCTGATATAGCCATCGCTATACAAACCAGCCCTGCCTGCGCGTTTCACCAGAAATGTGCCAGGCGCGAATCGCGATGCTAAGCTTCGCGTCCCCTTGGGGAGTAGCCGGATTCCTACGCAGGAATCGTCCACGTCAACATACTCGGCCAGTGCGCCGTGGCGTGGACAACCATGATGGTTGGCGAGACCAGCGGCCCGCGCGCGCAACGTCAGGTTGGGCGCGAGCGCAGGCCGTGCGTCCGTCCAAGCCCGACCTCAGCAAGCACACATGTCCCCCATTTCGATCCTCCTGATCGGCTTTGCCATGTCCACCGATGCTTTCGCCGCGGCGATCGGCAAGGGCGCGGCGATGCGCAAGCCGGTGTTCCGCGATGCACTGCGTGCCGGCATCATCTTCGGCGTCATCGAGGCGATCACGCCCATCATCGGCTGGTTGCTCGGCCGCGCCGCCCTGCAGTACGTCGAAGCCTTCGATCATTGGATCGCCTTCGGCCTGCTTGGCGCTCTGGGCATCCACATGATCTACAACGGTCTGCGTCCGGATGAGGGTGAAGAAGATGAAGACCCCTCGCAGCACCACGGCTTCTGGAAGCTGGCGCTGACGGGATTCGCCACCAGCATCGATGCGATGGCGGTGGGTATCGGCCTGGCGTTCATGGATGTCCATATCGGCGTGATGGCGGCGGTCATCGGCCTGTGCACGCTCACAATGGTCACCGTCGGCATCATGCTCGGCCGCGTGCTGGGCAGCATGGTTGGCAAGCGTGCCGAGATCATTGGCGGCGCGATCCTGGTGATCATCGGCGCGACGATCCTGTACGAACACCTGCGCGGCGTGGGCTGAGCAGGGGCTACCTGTAGAGCCGAGCCCATGCTCGGCTGGCATATGAAGCAGCCGAGCATGGGCTCGGCTCTACGTCAGGGTGTTGGCTGACAGGCATTGCGGTGTTGCACTGATGGAGAGGCTGTCATGCGTGCCATAGCCTCTTCGCATGGCCAGTCCCGCACTTCGTTATGGTCGTTGGTCGCATACCGGCAATGTCTATGCGCTTACCACGGTAACGCACGCGCGTCGTCCCTGGTTCATAGACAAGGCCAACGTTGAGCTGCTGATCGAAGCCCTGCGCACGGTAGAGCGGACCGGTCGTACCTTCTCCCTGGGCTGGGTGATCATGCCCGACCACCTGCATTGGTTGATGGAGTTGCGTACCGGCACGCTGGCCGGCTGCATGCAGATCCTGAAGTCCAGGAGTGGAAGATCCATCGCCACGCGCGCTGATGCGAACGTGCCGATCTGGCAGCCGGGGTACTACGACCATGCGTTGCGCAGTGACGAATGCCTGCACACGCAGGCGAGATACATTGCGGCCAATCCCGTGCGTGCAGGGTTGGCTACCCGTATCGCGGAGTACCCCTATGCCTGGAGTCGATGGCCGCTTGAGGCATGATTGGCATTGAGGCGAAGAGCAGCCGAGCACGGGCTCGGCTCTACGAGGGCATCACGAGACCCCGTGCACGGCTCCGCAGCCCGGCACGGTCAGTCTTCTTCCGGCGGCAGCACGATCGCGTCGTCGTCGATGGCCAGCTTGCCAGCCATCAGCACCGCCTGGGTGCGGTTGGTCACGCCCAGCTTGCGCAGGATCGCGGTCACATGTGCCTTGATCGTCGCTTCGGAGACGTTGAGGTCGTAGGCGATCTGCTTGTTCAGGCGGCCGGCGCCCAGCATCTGCAGCACGCGGAACTGCTGCGGCGTCAGCTCGCGCAGGCGCTGGCCGACCTCGCGTTCCTCGCGCTCGGTGGGTGGCACGTTGTGTGCCTCCGGCGGGGCCCACGTCTCGCCGTCGAGGATGGTGCCCAGCGCATGACCGATGGTGTCCGAGTCGGCGGACTTGGGAATGAAGCCCAGCGCACCGTGATCGAGCGCACGGCGCATCACCGTGGCCTCCTCCCGCGCGGAGACGACCACCACCGGCAGGTGAGGATGCAGCGAGCGCATGTGCACCAGTGCGTTGAAACCCTGTGCACCCGGCATGTTGAGGTCCATCAGGACCAGGTCGGCGTCGTTGTGCTGGTCGGCAAGCGCATACAGCGCTTCCACGCTGTCAGCCTCGAACAGCTGCACGCCGGGGATGACCCGCTGTACGGCCCCACGCAGGGCTTCGCGGAACAGCGGGTGGTCATCTGCAATCAGGAGGGTGGTCATGGTCGGGGGGAACCGTGGGAAACTGTTCGGGGGCCAGGCCCCTGGGGTCAGAGCCCTTTCCCTGCGGAAAGGGGTCCGACCCCGGGTCGTACGTCAGCGTACCTTGCGTTCGTCCACCAGTGACGCCACCACCGACGGATCGGCCAGGGTCGAGGTGTCGCCGAGCTGGTCCGGCGCGTTTTCAGCAATCTTGCGCAGGATGCGGCGCATGATCTTGCCCGAGCGGGTCTTGGGCAGGCCCGGTGCCCACTGCAGGTGGTCCGGGGTGGCGATCGGCCCGATTTCCTTGCGCACCCATGCGATCAGCTCCTTGTGCAGCTCTTCGCTCGGCGCTTCCTCGGCCACCAGGGTGACGTAGGCATAGATGCCTTGGCCCTTCACGTCGTGCGGGAAGCCGACGACGGCGGCTTCTGCCACCTTCGGGTGCGAGACCAGCGCGCTTTCGACCTCGGCGGTGCCGATGCGGTGGCCGGACACGTTGATCACATCGTCCACGCGGCCGGTGATCCAGTAGTAGCCGTCTTCGTCGCGGCGGCAACCGTCGCCGGTGAAGTAGCTGCCCGGATACGTGCGGAAATAGGTGTCGATGAAGCGCTGGTGGTCGCCGTACACCGTGCGCATCTGGCCCGGCCAGGAATCACGGATGATCAGATTGCCTTCGGTCGGGCCGTCCTGGATCTCGCCATCGGCATTCACCAGCGCCGGCTGTACGCCGAAGAAGGGCAGGGTGGCCGACCCCGGCTTGAGGTCCATCGCACCGGCCAGCGGCGAAATCAGGATGCCGCCGGTCTCGGTCTGCCACCAGGTATCGACGATCGGGCAGCGGCTGTCGCCGACCACCTCGTAGTACCAGCGCCAGGCCTCGGGATTGATCGGCTCGCCGACGCTGCCGAGCAGGCGCAGCGAGGCGCGCGAGGTCTTCTTCACCGGCTCCTCGCCTTCGCGCATCAGTGCACGGATGGCGGTCGGGGCGGTGTAGAAGATCGACACCTTGTGCTTGTCGATGACGTTCCAGAAACGCGAGGTGTCCGGGTAGTTCGGCACGCCCTCGAACATCAGCGAGGTCGCGCCGTTGGCCAGCGGGCCGTACACGATGTAGCTGTGGCCGGTGACCCAGCCGACGTCGGCGGTACACCAGTAGATGTCGTCCTCGCGCAGGTCGAACACCGCTTCGTGGGTGTATGCCGCGTACAGCAGATAACCGCCGGTGGTGTGGAGCACGCCCTTCGGCTTGCCGGTGGAACCGGACGTGTAGAGGATGAACAGCGGATCCTCGGCGTTCATACGCTCCGGCTCGCAGGTGGAGGGCTGGCTGTCCACGACGTCATGGAACCAGCGGTCGCGCGGGGCCTGCATGTCCACCGCGCCGCCGGTGTGGCGCACCACCAGCACGGTCTCCACGGTGTTGGTGCCCGGCAGTTTCAGGGCTGCATCGACGTTGGCCTTCAGCGGAACCTTGCGGCCACCGCGCAGGCCCTCGTCGGCGGTGATGATGAGCTTGCTCTGGCAGTCGCTGACACGATCGGCGATCGAGTTCGGCGCGAAGCCACCGAACACTACCGAATGGATCGCACCGATGCGCGCGCAGGCCAGCATGGCCACGGCAGCATCGACGATCATCGGCAGGTAGATGGTGACCCGGTCACCCTTGCCGACGCCCAGGTTGCGCAGCGCATTGCCGAGCCGGCAGGTGCGCTCGTACAGCTCGCGATAGGTCACGTGCTGGGCCGGTGCGTCCGGGCTGTCCGGCTCGAACAGCAGGGCGGTCTTGTCGCCACGGCTGTCCAGCTGGCGGTCAAGGCAGTTGACGCTGGCGTTGAGCTCGCCGTCCTCGAACCACTTGATGTGGAAGTCGGCCAGGTCGTAGCTGACGTTCTTGATCTTCGTCGGCGTGCGCATCCATTGCAGGCGCTCGGCGGCCTTGCCCCAGAAACCCTCCGGGTCGGTCACAGAAGCCTGGTACTGCTGTTGGTAGGACGTCTTGTCGATGCGTGCCTTGGCGGCGAACTGCGGATCGACGGGGTAGATATCAGCCATGGCACCCTCACTTGCACGTT
The DNA here is from genome assembly GCF_029835135.1 of Stenotrophomonas sp. GD04145. Lineage (NCBI taxonomy): Bacteria > Pseudomonadati > Pseudomonadota > Gammaproteobacteria > Lysobacterales > Lysobacteraceae > Stenotrophomonas > Stenotrophomonas sp. GD04145. The sequence continues at coordinate 27,170 of NZ_JAODZG010000031.1, forward strand.
GACTTTGTATGTGCGGTCGCAGCATCGCAACGACCGATCCCCCTCAGTTTGCCCCATCCACCCCCGGCCGCGTCACCACTGTGCTTAGACCATGGTCGAAAGTGAGCGCCCTGCGGGCCCGGCTTCGACCAATGGCGAATAGCCGGTGCGCGCATGTGCCCCGCAGTCTCGGCTCGACCGTGCCCCACGCGCGGCATCACCTTGCCACTTGGGAGAGAGGGCAACATGAGCCACCGTACGTTGAAAGCCGTGCGCACACCTTTGGCGGCCTGCCTGCTGGTCGCCCTGGTCGCACCGGGCATGGCGTTCGCAGAGACCGCCAAAGAGAAAGCACTCGAATCACGCATCGCCGAACTGGAGCGCCAGGTCCAGCTGCTGCTGTCTTCGCAGCAACAGCAGCAGACCCAGATCGCCCAGACCCAGCAGGCGGTGACCGAAGTCCGCACCGTGCAGTCCGAGCAGAAGCCGGCGGTGCCGGCCGGCAAGCAGCCGATCCAGGTCACCACCATCACTCCGGGTGCCGCACCGGGTACCACGGTCAAGATCGGTGGCTTCATCAAGGCTGACTTCCTGGCGACCCAGACCAGCGACGGCCAGCTGGCCGACGATGCCACCGGCCGTTCGCTGTACCTGCCGGGCCAGACCCCGGTGGAAGGCGCCGGCGGAAACGGCAGGCGTTCGGGCACCGACTACAACGCCCACGCAAAGTTCTCGCGCTTCAACCTGGGCATCGACAACGTGAGCGAGTCCGGCAACAAAGCCGGCGCGTTCTTCGAGATGGACTTCTTCGGCAACTCGCTCGGCAACCAGACCGCCACCAACACCTACGGCGTCACCCTGCGCCATGCCTACATGTACTGGAACAACTGGCTCGCCGGCCAGACCTGGTCCAACTTCATGGACGCGGCCGCATTGCCGGAAGCGGTCGACTTCGTCGGCCCGACCGACGGTGTGATCTTCGTACGCCAGGCACAGGTGCGTTACACCAGCGGCGGCTTCAGCGTTGCCCTGGAAAACCCGGAAACCACCACGCTTACCGGTACCCGCAATCCGGTCACCGGCGCCTGGACCAACGCCAGCGCCAACTCCGATCGCGGCAGCCTGCCTGATCTGACGATGCGTTACGGCTGGAAGGGCGACTGGGGCACCTTCGGCGTCGGCGGCATCGTCCGCCAGCTGAAGGTCGACAACCAGACCACCGGCGCCAAGGCCGACAAGGTTGCCGGCGGCCTGACCCTGGGCGGCAAGTGGGTGATGGGCGACAGCGATTCGCTGCATTACCAGTTCACCGGAGGCGAGGGCATCGCGCGTTACATCGGCCTGGGCATCACCGCCGACTCGGCCTATGACATCGCCCGCGACGAGCTCAATCCGACCGGCGTTCTGGCCGGCTACGTGGGCTGGCGCCATGCGTTCTCGCCGAAGCTGCGCACCAACCTGATCTATGCGCGCAGCGACTACGACAACGACAGCGTGCTGGGCCCGCTGGTCACCAAGAGCGTGCAGAGCATCCGCGGCAACATCTTCTACTCACCGCTGCCCAAGGTCGATGTCGGCGCCGAGCTGATGTATGGCCGCCGCGAGATCGAGAACGGCAACAAGGGTGACATCACCCGGCTGCAGTTCACCACGAAGTACAGCTTCTGACGGCGCGCCGACCCAGGTCGGCCGCTACCGATACTGAGTGCCGACCCACCGTCGGCACCTACCAACAACGATTGCTTCGGAGGGGAAGCGTCTCATGTCCAGCACACCCAGAACCGCGCACAATCCCGCGGGCACCCTAACCAAGGGCCACAAGAAAGTCATCTTCGCTTCGAGCCTGGGTACGGTCTTCGAGTGGTATGACTTCTTCCTGTACGGCTCGCTCGCCGCCATCATCGCCAAGCAGTTCTTCAGCGGAGTCAATGAAACCACGGGCATGATCTTCGCCCTGCTGGCGTTCGCCGCCGGCTTCTTCGTGCGTCCGTTCGGCGCGGCCTTCTTCGGCAGCCTCGGCGACCGCATCGGCCGCAAGTACACCTTCCTGGTCACCATCCTGATCATGGGCATCTCGACCTTCCTGGTCGGTGTGCTGCCCAACTACGCATCGATCGGCTTTGCCGCGCCGGTGATCCTGATCATCCTGCGCCTGGCCCAGGGCCTGGCGATGGGCGGCGAATACGGCGGCGCGGCGACCTACGTGGCCGAGCACGCCCCGGATGACAAGCGTGGCCTGTACACCAGCTTCATCCAGTGCACCGCCACGCTGGGCCTGTTCATGTCGCTGCTGATCATCCTGGCCTGCCGCTACTTCCTGGGCAATGAAGCATTCGAAGCCTGGGGCTGGCGCATTCCGTTCCTGGTGTCCATCGTGCTGCTGGGCATCTCGGTGTGGATCCGCCTGCAGCTGAGTGAGTCGCCGCTGTTCCAGCAGATGAAGTCGGAAGGCAAGGGCTCCAAGACGCCGTTCCGTGACAGCCTGAAGGGCGGCAACCTGAAGCTGATGCTGCTGGTCCTGCTCGGCGCAGCGGCCGGCCAGGCCGTGGTCTGGTACGGCGGCCAGTTCTATGCGCTGTTCTTCCTCAGCAGCATGCTGAAGGTCGATGCCACCACCTCCTACCTGCTGATCGCAGCCGCACTGGCGCTGGGTGTGCCGTTCTTCATCTTCTTCGGCTGGCTGTCCGACCGTATCGGCCGCAAGAAGATCATCCTCGCCGGCTGCCTGCTGGCTGCCGTGACCTACATCCCGATCTTCAAGGGCCTGACCCACTTCGCCAACCCGGCCATCGAAGAGGCCCGCAGCAGCTCGCCGGCCCTGGTCGTGGCCGATCCGTCCACCTGCTCGTTCCAGTTCGATCCGGTCGGCCTGCGCAAGTTCACCAGCTCCTGTGACGTGGCCACCGCCGCGTTGACCAAGGCGGGCGTGCCGTACGACGTGCAGCCGGCAGCGGCGGGTTCGCTGGCGATCGTCAACGTCGGCAGCGCCAGCGTCACCTCGTATGAAGCGGCGGGACTGAGCAAGGACGAAGGCAAGGCCAAGGCCGACGCGTTCGGTGCCGAACTGAAGACCGCCCTGACCACCGCCGGCTACCCGGCCAAGGCGGACAGCGCGCGCATCAACATTGCGGGCACGATCTTCATGCTGTGGCTGCTGGTGCTGTACGTGACCATGGTCTACGGCCCGATCGCCGCCTACCTGGTCGAGCTGTTCCCGACCCGCATCCGCTACACCTCGATGTCGCTGCCGTATCACATCGGCAACGGCTGGTTCGGTGGCTTCCTGCCGGCGATCTCCTTCGCGCTGGTGGCCGGTACCGGCAACCTGTACTACGGCCTGTGGTATCCGATCGCGATCGCGCTGATGTCGGTGGTGATCGGTGGCCTGTTCCTGCGTGAAACCAAGGACGTGGATATCACCAAGTAGGAATGATGTTCACCGGATGAAGGAGAGGCCGTGGTGCAGACCACGGCCTTTTCGTTGCCCTGTAGAGCCGAGCCATGCTCGGCGACCGCGCAGCGCGCGGCACAAAACTCCGCAGACGCGAAAAGACAGCGTTCAATGCCGTAATCGTGGTTGAAAAGCATCCGAAGCCACCCGCCATCTCGCGCCCAGGGTCAGATCTCCTTCGCGCGCGAAAGGGATCTGCCCCCTTCGGACAGTGCCGCACGCCGTATAGTCGGCCCATGACCACCACCGCCCCAGCCGACCTCCCCCACGTCCTGCACACCCTGCGCAGCGCCTGGCAGTCGCAGCGGCCCACGCTCGACCAGCGCGAAGCCGACCTGCGCCGCCTGCGCGAGGCGCTGAAGCCGCGTCTGGATGAAATGGCCCAGGCCATCGCCGAGGACTTCGGCCATCGCGCCCACGTTGAATCGAAACTGGCCGATGGCATGAGCGTGCTGTCGGCCATCGACCACCTGCGGCGCCACCTGCGGCGATGGTCGAAGCCGCAGCGGGCAACGGCGGGATGGAAGTTGTGGCCGGCGCGCGCACAGCTGCGGCCGACGCCGTTGGGCGTGGTCGGGGTGATCTCGCCGTGGAACTACCCGGTTACGCTGGCATTGGTGCCACTGGCCACCGCCATCGCTGCCGGCAACCATGTGTTGCTGAAGCCGTCCGAACATACCCCGCGCACCAGCGCGTTCCTGGCCGATCTGCTGGCCAGTGTGTTCCCACCCGATCGGGTGGCGGTGGTGCAGGGCGGGGCCGACGTAGCCGCAGCGGTCTCCTCTTTGCCGCTGGACCATCTGCTGTTCACCGGTTCCACCGCCGTGGGCCGCAAGGTGATGGCAGCGGCAGCCGAGCATCTGGTACCGGTTACCTTGGAACTGGGCGGCAAGTCGCCGGCCATCGTCTGCCGCGATTTCCCGCTGGAAAAGGCCGCCGCGCGGCTGGCCACCGGCAAGTGGTTCAACGCCGGCCAGACCTGCATTGCGCCGGACTATGTGCTGATCGATAGCGCGCGTCAGCGCGAGTTCGTGCAGGCGCTGCAGCAGCAGGTGCGCGAGCGCTATGGTGACTTCAGCGAGGCCGGCGACTACACGCGCATCATCAACGAAGGCCAGTACCAGCGCCTGCAGGGCTATCTGGCACAGGCGCGGCAACGCGGGGTGCCGGTGATTCCGCTGGCGCAGGTGGATGACGCGCGTGCCGACCGCGAGCGCCTGCTGGTGCCGACCGTGGTGCTGGACCCGCCGGACGATCTGGACCTGATGCGCGAGGAGATCTTCGGGCCGATCCTGCCGGTGCGCGCCTACCCGGATCTGGATGCGGCGCTGGTCGACGTTCTCTCCCGCGACCGGCCGCTGGCGCTGTATCCCTTCAGCCACGACCGCGCCACCGTGGAGCGCATTCTCGCCAACGTGGTGGCCGGGGGAGTGACGGTCAACGACACGCTGCTGCACTTCGCCGCCGATGGCCTGCCGTTCGGCGGGGTGGGCGCCAGCGGCATGGGCGCGTACCACGGCCGCGCCGGGTTCGATGCGATGAGCAAGCGGTTGCCGGTGCTGTGGCAGTCGCGCTGGGCGGCCAGCGACAGGCTGCGGCCGCCGTATTCCAAGATTGCGGGGTTGTTGAGGTTGCTGCTGCGGTGAAGCCACGCATGGCGTGGCTCTACTGGTAGGTGCCAACCTTGGTTGGCACGCGGGGCATCCATGCGCCAACCAAGGTTGGCGCCTACCAAAGCAGGCCCGGGTAGAATGCCCCCATGAAGATCGCCTCGTGGAACGTCAATTCGCTCAATGTCCGCCTGCCGCACCTGGAGCAGTGGCTCAAGGAGTTCGGCCCGGACATCGTCGGCATCCAGGAAACCAAGCTGGAGGACCACAAGTTCCCGGATGCGGCGTTGATCGGCGCCGGCTACCGCAGCGTATTCGCCGGCCAGAAGACCTACAACGGCGTGGCACTGCTGTCACGCGAGCCGGCGCAGGACGTGCAGATCGGCATTCCGGGTTTCGAGGACGAGCAGAAGCGCGTCATCGCCGGCACCTTTGGCGACCTGCGGGTGATCAACCTGTATGTGGTCAACGGCCAGGACGTCGGCACCGACAAGTATGCGTACAAGCTGCGCTGGCTGGAGGCCGTGCACGCCTGGATCGGCGAGGAACTGCAGCGGCACCCGAAGCTGGTCGTGCTGGGTGACTTCAACATCGCCCCGGACGCCCGCGACGTGCATGATCCGGAGGTGTGGAACGAGAACCACATCCTCACCTCCACCGCCGAGCGCGGCGCGCTGAACAAGCTGCTGCAGCTGGGCCTGCACGACGGTTTCCGGCTGCACAACGAGGAAGCCGGCACGTTCAGCTGGTGGGATTACCGCGCGGCGGGCTTCCGCCGCAATCTGGGCCTGCGCATCGACCTCACCCTGGTCTCCGACGCGCTCAAGGGCGGCGCCGTGGCGTCCGGCATTGACCGCGAGCCACGTACCTGGGAGCGCCCCAGCGACCACGCGCCGGCATGGGTGCAGTTGGGGTGAGGTAGCGCCGGGCCGTGCCCGGCGCTGCCCGTCGGATCAACGTATGCTCTTGCGGGTGAACAGGTTGACGATCGCCAGCAGGATCACCGCACCGATCAGCGAGAACAGGAAGGTGCGGATGGTGATCGCTTCGTTGATGCCGCCGCCGAACAGCCAGCCGGAAATCAGCGCGCCGACAATGCCGACCACGATGTTGAGAATGATGCCCTGCTGCGCATCGCGCTTCATGATGATGCTTGCCAGCCAGCCCACGATGCCGCCGACGATCAGCCAGATGATGATGCCCATGATCGAACCTCCGGTGGAAAACCGTGACCAGTTGACGCGCATGGCTGTGAACCCGTCGTGCAATCGCGTGACGGTTGCGTGCGGATGAGCTTGCCAGCCACCCTGGATGGCCCCTGGCGCTTCGGCCCGGTCACGGTCTGGCGGCGGCCACACGTGCCGGGCCAGCGCGGTGAGCCGCAGGCCCGGCAGGTGCTGGCACAGGCGCTGGATCTCGCGCCGGAGGCACTGCCGCTGGTCCGCGACGACAAGGGCCGACCCGAGCTGACCGGTGCGCTGGCCAACCACGGCACGGGCTGGAGCCACAGTGGCGACGTGCTGCTGGTGGCGCTGGGTGAAGGTGTACGGCTCGGCGTGGACCTGGAACTGCTGCGCCCGCGCCCACGCCTGCTGGAGATCGTGCAGCGCTTCTTCCATCCGGAAGAGGTGGCCTGGCTGCAGGGCCTGGACGCCACGGAACGCGAACACTGGTTCTTCCGTGTCTGGTGCGCCAAGGAGGCGCTGCTGAAGGCACACGGGCAGGGCATTTCGTTCGGCCTGCATCGCCTGCAGCTGGCGCCAGGTGTCGACGGCGCCCTGCACCTGCGCTGGTGCGACCCTGCGCTGGGTGATGCCCGGCAGTGGCATCTGCACGAATGGCAGGCCAGCGGCCAGTTCCGTGCCGCATTGGCCTGGTATCCGCAATGAAGCGGCGAATCAGCCCGGGAAACGGGCGATAATGGCGGCATGAGCGAACACGAACTCCCCGCCGGCGTGACCGCCACGCTGGAGCAGGGCCTGGCCGGCATGGGCCTGGACGCCGCACTGGCGCCGCCGCTGCTGCGCTACCTGGGCCTGCTGCACCGCTGGAACGGCACCTACAACCTCACCGCCATCCGCGACCCGCAGGAGATGGTCACCCGTCACCTGCTCGATTCGCTGGCCATGCAGCCGTTCGTGGCCGATGGCCGCCTGGCCGACCTCGGTACCGGTCCTGGACTGCCCGGTATCCCGCTGGCGATCGCCTGCCCGGGTCTGCAGGTCACCCTGGTCGAGAGCAACGGCAAGAAGGCCCGCTTCATGCGCGAGGCCGTGCGCCAGCTCGGCCTGGGCAATGCCCGCGTGGCCGAGTCGCGCGCCGAAGCGCTGGACGAGGCCGGCCACTACGACCAGTTGACCGCCCGCGCGATGGACACGCTGGCCGGCATCATCCGCGTCGGTGGCCACCTGCTGCGTCCTGGCGGCGTGCTGCTGGCGATGAAGGGCGTCTACCCGCATGAAGAGATCGCCGCACTGCCGGCAGGCTGGCAGGTGCGCGACGTGGCCCCGTTGAGCGTGCCCGGCCTGGCGGGCGAGCGCCACCTGGTCACCGTTACAGGCCCCTGATCCCGCCGCCAACCCTTTGCGCGACAAGGGGTTGGCGATGCACGATTTCCGCCCGGGCCCGGTTGTACGCATAATGACCGGTCCCAGCATCCGTCGACGAGGCACACCCGCATGGCCCGCATCATCGCCATCGCCAACCAGAAGGGTGGCGTCGGCAAGACCACGACCGCCGTCAACCTGGCCGCTTCCCTGGCCAACGCACCCAAGCGCGTGCTGTTGGTCGACCTGGATTCGCAGGGCAACGCGACCATGGGCAGTGGTGTGGACAAGCGTGAGCTGGCCGCGTCCACCTGCGACCTGCTGCTGGGCGAGAACACCGCCGCCGACGTGCGTGTGCAGACCGCGGAAGGCTACGACCTGCTGCCCGGCAACATCGACCTGACCGCAGCCGAAATCCAGCTGATGGCGCAGGGCGAGCGCGAGCAGCGCCTGAAGCGCGCGCTGGCGCCGATCCGCGACGAGTACGACTACATCCTGATCGACTGCCCGCCGGCGCTTTCACTGCTGACGCTCAACGCACTGGCGGCCGCCGATTCGGTGATCGTGCCGATGCAGTGCGAGTACTACGCGTTGGAAGGCCTGAGTGCGCTGGTGGAAACCATCGAGGCGCTGCGCGCCAGCCTGAACCCGGCGCTGGAGATCGAGGGCGTGCTGCGTACCATGTTCGATGTGCGCAACAACCTGGCCAACGCCGTATCGGCCGAACTGACCGAACACTTCGGCGACCGCGTGTTCCGTACCATCGTGCCGCGCAACGTGCGCCTGGCTGAAGCGCCCAGCCACGGCCAGAGCATCGTCGGCTACGACCGCGCCTCGCGCGGCGGCGTGGCTTACCTGGGCCTGGCCGGCGAGATCATCCGTCGCAACAACGAACGCAACAAGGCCACCAAGGCCGTGGAGACCGTCTGATGACCAGCAGCAAGCCGGCAGCCAAGAAGCGAGGCCTCGGCCGTGGCCTGGATGCGCTGCTCGGTCCGAAGGGAGCGGTCAGCCAGGTGCAGGCCACCACCGCGGTGATCGAACCGTTGCCGGGTGAGGTGCTGCGCAAGCTGCCGGTCGGCCAGCTGCAGCCGGGCAAGTACCAGCCGCGTCGCGAAATGGACGAGGGCAAGCTGTCCGAACTGGCGGACTCGATCCGGTCGCAGGGCGTGATCCAGCCGATCCTGGTGCGTCAGCTGCCGGCGGGCAACTTCGAGATCGTCGCCGGCGAACGCCGCTGGCGCGCCTCGCAGCTGGCCGGTCTGGACGAAGTGCCGGTGGTGGTGCGCGAACTGGAAGACCGCACCGTCATCGCGATGGCGCTGATCGAGAACATCCAGCGCGAAGACCTCAACCCGCTGGAAGAAGCCGAGGCGCTGCAGCGCCTGATCAGCGAGTTCACCCTGACCCATGCCGAGGCGGCCGAGGCCGTCGGCCGCTCGCGCGCGGCGGTGTCCAACCTGCTGCGCCTGCTGGAACTGCCGGTGGCCATCCGCCTGCTGCTGGAAACCCGCCGCCTGGAAATGGGCCACGCCCGCGCGCTGCTGACCCTGGCCCCGGAACTGGCCGGCAAGCTGGCGCAGGAAGCGGCCGATGAAGGCTGGTCGGTGCGTGAAGTGGAGCGCCGCGCGCAGGCCTTCGCCGCCGGCAAGGTGCCGAGCAACCGCCCGGCGGCCACGCCGAAGGTGCAGCAGGCCGACATCGCCTCGCTGGAAACCGAACTGTCCGAGTCGCTGGGGACCAAGGTGGCGATCAGCCACGGCCGCGGCGGCAAGGGCAAGCTGATCATCCACTACACCGATCTGGATACCCTCGACGGCGTGCTGGAAAAGCTGCGGACCCGCCAGGGCTGAGTCGCTCGGCACGTGGACAGAGACCTGCAATGACCATCCTGCTCACCGGCGCTGCCGGCTTCATCGGTGCCTACACCGCCCGCGCGCTGCTGGAGGCGGGCCAGCCGGTGGTGGGCCTGGACAACTTCAACGACTACTACGACCCGCAGATCAAGCGGGACCGCGTGGCCGCGCTGTGCCCCACGCTGGACCTGCGCACCCTGGACCTGACCGACCAGCAGGGCCTGGCTGCGCTGTTCGATGAGGTGCAGCCGACGGCAGTGATCCACCTGGCCGCGCAGGCCGGGGTGCGCTACTCGCTGGAGAATCCGCAGGCCTACGTCGACAGCAACCTGGTCGGCTTCGTCAATATCCTGGAACTGTGCCGCCACCGCGGCGTGCAGCATCTCGTCTACGCCTCCAGCAGTTCGGTGTACGGCGATTCGGCCACGCCGCCGTTCTCCGAGGACCAGCGCGTGGACCAGCCGCGCTCGCTGTACGCGGCCACCAAGGCTGCCAACGAGCTGATGGCGCACACCTACGCGCAGCTGTATGGCCTGCATGCCACCGGCCTGCGCTTCTTCACCGTGTACGGCGCGTGGGGACGGCCGGACATGGCGCCGCTGCTGTTTTCGCGTGCCGTCCTGGCCGGGCGCCCGATCGAGGTGTTCAACCAGGGGCGCATGCAGCGCGATTTCACACATGTCTCCGACATCGTCTCGGGTATCCTCGGCGCGCTCGCGCACCCGGCCGATGGTCCGGTACCGCATCGGGTATTCAACCTCGGCAACCATACGCCGGTCGAGCTGGAGCGCTTCATCAGCGTCATCGAGCAGGCCGCCGGCCGCCCTGCGCAGAAGGTCTACAAGCCGATGCAGCCGGGCGACATGGTCCGCACGATGGCCGACACCCGCCGCGCACATGACGCATTCGGCTTCGATGCGGTGACCCCGATCGAGCAGGGGCTGCCGCCCGTCGTCCAGTGGTGCCGCGAGTATTTCGGCGATCGCGCCTGAGGAGCAATCCTCACACAGCCGGATTCATCTTCGGATAACCTCGGCTTCGGAGAATGCGCGGTCTTTGTCCCCTCTTGGCCGAGTGACCCATGAGCCAACCCGAGCTTTCCGTTGTCGTCCCCGTATTCAATGAGCGCGACAATGTCGCGCCCCTGATCGCCGAAATCGTCGCGGCACTGCGGGGCCGGTTGCCGTTCGAGATCGTCTATGTCGACGATCACTCCCGCGATGACAGCCTGGCGGTGCTGCAGGGCCTGAAAGCCACCACGCCGGAGCTGCGGGTGCTGCACCACGTCGAGCAGAGCGGGCAGAGCACAGCGGTGCGCACCGGTGTCAAGCATGCCCGTGCGCCGTGGATCGCCACCCTGGATGGTGATGGCCAGAACGATCCGGCCGACATCCCCAAGCTGCTGGCGGCCCGCGATGCTGCCGACGGGCAGGTGAAGCTGTTTGCCGGCTGGCGCGTCAACCGCCAGGACAGCGGCAGCAAGCGCTGGGCCAGTCGCTGGGCCAACCGCATCCGGGCGCGCATGCTGCGCGACGATACGCCCGACACCGGCTGCGGCATCAAGCTGTTCGAGCGCGAAGCCTTCCTCGACCTGCCGTATTTCGACCACATGCACCGCTATCTGCCGGCGCTGATGCAGCGTGCCGGTTGGAAGACCACCAGCGTGCCGGTCAACCATCGTCACCGTACCGCTGGCGTCTCCAAGTACAACAACCTCGGCCGTGCGCTGGTCGGCATCCGCGACCTGCGGGGGGTTGCCTGGCTGATCACCCGCAGCAGGCGTACGGCGGTGGAAGAACGATGATGGCGCTGCACTGGCTCGACCAGCCGCTGACCTGGTTGTTCTGGACCGGCCTGCATGTGACGGGCTGGAAGCTGATCGGCTATACCGGCGCGCTGATGTTCGGCGGTCGCTGGCTGGTCCAGTTCATCGCCTCCCGGCGTGCCGGCAAGCCGGTCATCCCGCGCCTGTTCTGGTACATGAGCGTGATCGGCAGCCTGATGACGCTGAGCTACTTCCTGTTCTCGGCCAAGCAGGATTCGGTAGGCGTGCTGCAGAACCTGTTCCCGGCGTTCACCGCGCTGTACAGCCTGCACCTGGATATCCGGCACCGCGGCTGGAAGCGGGACAAAGCCAGCCATTGAGGCAGCGCCGGAGAGGTGTCCGTTCTGCACGCTGCGCGCTCGCGGGGCATGGCCCCGCGCTACCGATCCAACCGTTGAGGCGGCACCTGGACGGGATCGAACGCCGTTAGCGCCGGGCCATGCCCGGCGAAGGTGTGCGGTCCCCGCGTTACCGGTCCTGCAGCGCAGGCAGGACTTTTGAACCATGCCCCGGCTGTCCGGCGGTGCCATGATCGGCGTCTGCCTTCCCGGGAACCTGTGCTCGTGAAAACCCGTCTTGCCGTTGCCCTGCTCATCGCCCTGTCCGCTCCGGCTGCCGTTGTGGCGGCTCCGCCCGCGCTCGCGGCGTCCGCCCCTGCGACCACCGAATCGGCGGCCGATGCCGCCTTCCGCGCGCTGTACGAAAAGGAATGGAAGTGGCGCCAGGCCGGGGGCGGTGAAGCCAGCGAGGATGGCGACGCGCCGGCCAATGCCACGCGGCTGCCCGATGTGGGCGCGGCCGCGCAGCAGGCGCGCCTGAAGGTCTGGGACCAGACCCTGGCCGAGCTGAAGAAGATCGACCCGAAGACACTCAGCGCCGACAACCAGGTGAACTACGCGATCTACCGCGACCAGGTGTTCAACCTCGCCGAGGAGGTGCGTCTGCGGGCCTACGAGATGCCGTTCAACTCCGATTCCTCGTTCTGGTCCAATCTCTCGTTCATGGCCCGGCGCGAGATGAAGACCGCACAGGACTTCCGCAACTACATCGCACGCCTGGACGATGTGCCGCGCTATTTCGGCCAGCAGACCGACAACATGCGCGCCGGACTCAAGCGGGGTTTCAGCGTGCCCCGCGCGGTGCTTGACGGGCGCGAGGTCTCCATTGCCACCGTCGCCGAGCTGAAGGACCCCACCGAGTCGCCGCTGTACGCGCCGTTCAAGAAGCTGCCGGCCAGCATTCCGGCGGCCGAGCAGGCGCAGCTGCAGGCGCAGGCCCGTGCGGCGATCAGCGGCAAGGTGGTGCCGGCCTTCCAGCAGCTGCGTACCTTCTTCGTCAATGAGTACGTCCCGCAGGCGCGTACCACCCTGGCGGCCGAAGCGATGCCGGAGGGCAAGGCGTTCTACAGGCAGCAGATCCACGAATACACCACGCTGGACCTGTCGCCGGATGAGATCCATCGCATCGGCCTGGGCGAAGTCGCGCGCATCCAGAAGGAGATGAACGACATCATCCAGCAGGTCGGCTTCAAGGGCAGTTTCGGCGAATTCCTGACCTTCCTGCGCACCGATCCGCAGTTCTACGCCAAGACCCCGAACGAGCTGCTGTATCGGGCGGCGTGGATCTCCAAGCGCATCGATGGTGTCATCGGCAAGTACATGACGCTGCCGCGCGCGCGCTTCACCATCGTGCCGGTGCCGCCGGACATCGCGCCATTCTGGACCGCAGGCCGCGGTGGCATGGGCACCTATTGGCTCAACACCTACAACCTGCCGGCGCGGCCGCTGTACAACCTGCCAGCGCTGACCCTGCACGAGTCCGATCCTGGTCATGCCCTGCAGGGCGCGCTCGCTGCCGAACAGGGCGAACAGCCCGAGTTCCGCCGCAACGCCTACATCTCCGCCTACGGCGAAGGCTGGGGCCTGTATAGCGAGAAGCTGGGCGTGGAGATGGGCATCTATGAAACCCCCTACGAGGATTTCGGTCGCCTCACCTACGAGATGTGGCGCGCGGCACGCCTGGTGATCGATACCGGGGTGCACAGCAAGGGCTGGACCCGGGAACAGGCCATCGCCTACCTGCGTGACCATACCGCGCTGAGCGAGCACGAAGTGACCACCGAAGTGGATCGCTACATCTCCTGGCCGGGCCAGGCGTTGAGCTACAAGCTCGGCGAGATCGCCATCGTGCGCCTGCGCGCGCAGGCCGAGAAGGAGCTGGGCGACAAGTTCGACGTCAAGGGTTTCCATGACGCCGTGCTCAAGCAGGGGTCGGTGCCGCTGCCGGTACTGGAACAGCAGATCCA
>NZ_JAODZG010000032.1:0-37963 GCF_029835135.1 Stenotrophomonas sp. GD04145
GGCATTGAACTGCCTGGGGTCCTGTACCTGCGGCGAATGGCCCAGTTCGGCGAATTCGACCAGCGTCGCGCCGGCAATCGCCGCAGCGGCCGATTTGCCCAGCGCCGGATAGTTGCCCAACCGTGCCTTCACTTCTGCCGGTGCCAGGTCACGACCGATCGCGGTGCGGTCCTTCTGGCCGATGAACAGCGCGGTCGGCACCTTCAGATTCTTCAGCTCGTACACCACCGGCTGGTTGAACACCATGTCCGAGGCAAGTGCCTGGCTCCAGGCCACCGCCTGCCTGCCGTCGCCCTCGTACATGCCCGCTTGCATGCGTGCCCAGGTTTCATAGGCAGGCTTCCAGGTGCCGTCGTAGTACACGTCCAGCTGGTAGCGGCGGATGCTCTCGTAACTGGTTTTCAGCTCGCCGGCATACCAGGCATCGACGCTTCGCCACGGCACGCCCAGCGCCTTCCAGTCCTCCAGGCCGATCGGATTGACCAGCGACAGGCTGCGCAGGTCCTGCGGATAGGTCAGTGCATAGCGCACCGCCAGCATGCCCCCCATCGAATGGCCGACCAGGTGCACGGGCAGGCCGCCGAGCTGCAGCTGCTGCAGCAGTGCATGGGTGTTGGCGGCGAGCTGGCCGAATGAATACTGGTAGCGCTCGGGCTTGCTGGATTTGCAGAAGCCGACCTGGTCAGGTGCGATCACTCGGTAACCGGCGGCGAGCAGGGGAGGGATGGTTTCCTTCCAGGTCGCCGCGCAGAAATTCTTGCCATGCAGGAGCACCACCACGCCGATCGGCGCGGTCGTCGGCGCGATGTCCAGATAGGCCATCTGCAGCGGTTGCTGCTGCGATTCCAGGGTGAAGGTCTGTACCGGATGGCCGTAATCGAAGCCCTCCAGCCGCGGCCCATAGGCGGGAGCGGCAGCGGCGGTGAGGGGCAGGCAGGCCAGCAGTGCGGCGGCGATCACGCGCATGGGACATTCCGTGACAGGGGATGCCCGAGCCTAACCGGAATGCGGTGACGGTGTCGTCCGGCAGATGCCCGTCATCAGCACTCGATGACGTTCACCGCGAGGCCGCCGCGGCTGGTTTCCTTGTACTTGTCCTGCATGTCGCGGCCGGTGTCGCGCATGGTCTTGATGACCTTGTCCAGCGACACCTTGTGCTTGCCATCGCCGCGCATTGCCATGCGCGAGGCGTTGATCGCCTTCACCGCGCCCATCGCGTTGCGCTCGATGCAGGGAATCTGCACCAGCCCACCGATCGGGTCGCAGGTCAGGCCGAGGTTGTGTTCCATGCCGATTTCCGCGGCATTCTCGATCTGGCTTGGATTGCCACCCAGCGCCGCAACCAGGCCGCCGGCCGCCATCGAGCAGGCCACGCCCACTTCGCCCTGGCAGCCTACTTCGGCACCGGAAATCGAAGCATTCTCCTTGTAGAGGATGCCGATCGCGGCCGAGGTCAGCAGGAAGTCGAACACACGCTGCTCGTTCGCGCCCGGGCAGAACCGGTCGAAGTAATGCAGCACCGCGGGCAGCACGCCGGCCGCACCGTTGGTCGGCGCGGTTACCACGCGGCCACCGGCGGCGTTTTCCTCGTTCACGGCCAGCGCGTAAAGATTGACCCAGTCCAGCGTGGTCAGCGGATCGCGCATCGCCGCTTCCGGCTTCGACGATAGCTCGCGGTACAGCGCCGGCGCGCGACGGCCGACCTTCAGGCCGCCCGGCAGCACGCCTTCCTCGCGGATGCCGCGCGTCACGCACGACTGCATCGCGCTCCAGATCTCGCGCAGCTGGGCGCGGATCTCGTCCTCGCTGCGCCAGCACTTCTCGTTCTCGAACATCAGCTGCGCGATGCTCAGGCCGCTGCGCGCGGTCTGCGCGAGCAGTTCATCGCCGCTCTTGAACGGATAGGGCAGCGGGGTTTCGTCGGGCACGATGCGGTCATCGGCCGCGTCATCCTGGTTGACCACGAAGCCACCGCCAACGGAGTAATAGTCGCGCGTGGCGATCACTTCATCGTCGGCGTTGTACGCGGTGAAGCGCATGCCGTTGGTGTGGTACGGCAGCTTCTGCCGCTTGTTCATGCCGAGGTCGCGCTTCTCGTCGAAGGCGATCTCATGCTGGCCCATCAGCTGGATGCGCTTGCTGCTGCGGATGCGCTCCAGCGTGGACGGAATGATGTCCGGATCGATCAGGTTGGGGCGCTGGCCTTCCAGGCCAAGCAGGATCGCCTTGTCGGTGCCATGGCCGCGACCGGTCAGCGCCAGCGAACCGTAGACGTCGGCGCGGATGCGTGCGACCTCGTGCAGGCGGCCGGGGTCGAGCAGCCAGCGATGGATGAACCGCTCGGCGGCCTTCATCGGTCCGACGGTGTGGGAAGAGCTCGGGCCAATGCCGATCTTGAAAACGTCGAACGTGCTGACAGCCATGGATGCCAAACTGCGGGTACCGGACAAGCGGCTATTCTAGCGGCTTGCCGGGCCCTCCGATGGCTGCGGCGCAGCATTTCCGCCAAGCGAGGCAAGCCGGTGTTGACCCTGTTCCAGCGTGACGACTGCCACCTGTGCGATATGGCCCTGGCCGAACTGGCCAAGGCACGCGCGCCCGAGTTCGAATCGGTGTTCCTGGATGACCATCCAGCGCTGGAGGCGCACTACGGCGCGCGGGTACCGGTGCTGCGCGACGAGGCGGGTGGCCGCGAACTGGACTGGCCCTTCGATGCGGCGCGGGTGCGGGCCTGGCTGGCTGCGGGGTGAAGCCGCCGGGCATGGCCCGGCGCTACCCTGTATCACCGTTCCCAGGTGGAGCCGGGCATGGCCCGTGGCTTACTTCGCGTCGAACTTCACGATCGTGCTGATCGCGGTTTCGTCGGGGATGGTCTTGGTGTCGGCCCAATCGCCGGCGCCGACGCTGAAGTCCAGGCGCTTGACGGTGGCCTTGCCGGTGAGCACCGGCTGCGTGCCCGGCTTCCAGGTGAAGGTGAGCGTCACCGGCTTGCTGACACCACGCAGTTCCAGCGTGCCATCGGCGGCGAACTGGTCATTGCCGATGGCGCGGAAGCCCTTCGCGGTGTAACGCGCGGTGGCGAACTTGCCGACATTGAAGAAGTCCGCGCTCTGCAGCGTCGAGTCACGATCGCTGTTGCCGCTCCTGGCGCCGGCCAGCGGAATCACGACGTCGAGTGACCCGGCCGCCGGATTGGCGGGATCGAAGCTGAGCTTGGTGGCGAAGCCCGGGAAGCTGCCGGTGAACACTTCGCCGTCGTACTTGCTGGCAAATACCAGGATCGAGCCCGGGCCGGGAGCCTGTGCATAGTCCGCGGCCAACGCCGGGGCAGTGGCCAGCATGCCGGCCAGGGCAGCGGCCACGGCCGCCGGGGTGGTCAGTTTCAGATTCATCGGTCAGTCCTTCTGGGGAGAGGCAAGCCAGCCACGCGGCAGCATGCGGCTCAACGTCGCGTCGCGCTGGAACAGGTGGTGGTAAAGGGCAGCGCCGGCATGGGCCAGCACCACAGCGATCAGCAGCCAGAAGCCGTACTCATGGATCGCATGCGACACGGCGACAACCTGCGGATCCGGTCCGCTGAGCTTGGGCACATCGACCAGGCCGAACCAGCGGAAGGGCCGCAGCCCGCTGGCAGAGTCGTACAGCCAGCCCGAAAGCGGAATGGCGAACATCAGCACGTACAGCAGCACGTGGGTGGCGCTGGCGATGCGCTCCTGCCAGCTGGGCACACCCGGCACCGGCTTGGGCGCACCGGCGTAGAGGCGCCAGACCAGGCGCAGCAGCACCAGGGCCAGCACAGTGATGCCGATCGACTTGTGCGCGGTGTAAACCCAGAAGTATTTGGGCGTCCTGGGCAGTTCGCCCATGGTCAGGCCGATCACGCCAAGGGCGAGGATCAGTAGTGCGATCAACCAGTGCAGGGTCTGGCTGACACTGCCCCAGGCGGCAGGGGAGTTCTTGGCGGTCATGCGGGGTCCTTGGGGGCCGTCTTGCTGTCGGAGTGGGGAACCGGGGCAGGAGTTCCCGGCCTGTCGCTGCGGTCGAGGAAGGCCTCGGCCTCGATCCGTACCTGTACCGCGTCGCCGATCACCCCGGGCCAGGCGGTGATGCCGAACGCGCGGCGGCTCAACGTGGTGCTGGCGGAAAAACCGGCGGTGCGGCGGAACGGCGGCAACGGATAGCGTTTGATGGCATTGAGGGTCACATCCAGCGCGACCTCCTGGCTGACCCCGCGCAGGGTCAGCGTGCCGAACACACGGGCGTGGTTGGCATCGATCGGTTCGACCCGCGACGATACGAACCGGGCGCTGGGAAACCGCTCGCCATCAAGCAGGCTGCGGGCCAGCGTGGCCTGGTTCCATTTGGCATCTCCCAGATCCAGCCGGGCGACCGGCACATCGACCTGCAGGGTTGCCTCGCGCCAGTTGTCGGGATCGAACTGAATGTGGCCCTCACTGCCCGATACCGTCCCCATGGCCTGCGAGTAGCCGGCATGATCGATCGTGAACAGCACCCGCGTGTGCACCGGATCCAGCCGGTAGGTATCGAGCTGTGCCCAGGCGGGCGCAGCGGCGAGCAGCAACGGCAGCAGGAGCAGGCGGGGTCGCATCGATGGCGGGCTCCGGGAGGGGACGCTGCGATCATACGCACAGCCCCCTGACAACGCTGCGTGCATGGCTGCAACAGTTCGTGGTGGCGATGCCACTGGAAACGGGCTGTTGCAGTCGTGAAGCCTGGGCTGTGTGACAATCGCGGCTGGATCGGGGGTTCAGGATGACGAGTGGCTGGCGTCTGTGGTGCCGAGGCATCGCAGTAACGGGTCTGCTGCTGCTGGCAAGCGCCACGGTGGCCGCGACTCTGGACATGGCTGGGGAGACACCACGACTGCGCCGCTTCGGCGCCGCCGAGGGCTTGCCGTCGCGCATGGTCGTGGCCCTGGCCGAGGACCGCCAGGGGTACATCTGGGCGGCCACCGATGGTGGGCTGGCCCGCTATGACGGCACGACGCTGCGGGTCTGGCAGCATGAACCGGAGCGGCCGGGTTCGCTGCCGGGCAACGAGATCGAGACCCTGCTGGTGGATCCGCTGGACCGGGTGTGGGTCGGCATCAACGGCAAGGGCATCGCCCGGCTGGACGCGGATCGCGAGCGTTTCTCCAGCTTCGCCGCGGTGAACAATGAATGCCAGAGCCAGTTCTGGACACTGGCCTATGCGGACGATGCGCTGTGGATCGGCACCAGCGGCCATGGCGTGTGCCGCTTCGGCGAGGATGGCAGCCTGCGCTTCTTCCAGCATGATCCGCAGCGCCCCGGCGGCTTGCCCAGCAACACCATCTTCAGCAGCCTGGTCGACGCGCAGGGCCGCCTGTGGGTCGGTACCGAGGCCGGTGTCGCCCGCTGGAACGGCAACAGCTTCGAGGCCATCGCGCCGCGCGAGCTGGGCAGGGTCAGCGTGCTGCGTCTCAGCCGCGACCCCGATGGATCGATCTGGGTCGGCAGCCAGAACGAAGGCCTGTTCCGCATCGATGCCCAGGACCGCGTCAGCCGTCCACGCTGGTCCGGCAGTGATCGCTTTCGCTCGGCACTGGTGCTGGCGGATCGGCAGGGAGGCTACTGGGCAGGTACCTCGGATGGGCTGCTGCGCGGTGATGCGCAGACACTGTGGCGCCTGGAGGGCGATCGCGGCAGCGGCTTCCTGACCGCCCACAGCGGCGTGCTCGATCTGCTGCAGGACCACGAAGGCGGGGTCTGGGTGGCCCTGCTGAGCCAGGGGTTGGCCTATCTGCCGCCGGACTGGCGCCGCTTCTCCACCTGGAACCAGCTCGACGGCAAACCGCTGGACAGCCAGTACCTGCTCAGCGCGGCCACCGATGGCCGGAATTACTACGTGAGTTCGGCACACGGCGTGTACCGGATCGATGCGCAGGGCGTGCTGAGTCTGCTTGCCAGTGATCGCGAGCTGGGCAGTGGCGCGGTCTGGTCGGTATTGCCGCGGCCGGACGGCCGCCTCTGGCTGGGCCGCGCCGGGCGCATCACCGTCTATGACCCGGCCACCCGCGCAACCCGGGAGTGGCGCATCGACGGCGGCTCCGACCTGCGCCAGCGCATCGACCTGATGCGGCAGGCGCCGGATGGCACCGCCTGGGTGTCGGTGATGAACGTCGGCGTGCAGCAGCGTCTGGACGATGGCCGGGTGCTGCGCAGCTTCCCCGTCGAGGGATTCCGCGGCCTGGGCGATGCGCCGATCGAGCAGATTCGATTCGATCCGCGCGGGCAGGCCTGGGTGATGGGGGACATGGGCCTCTGGCGCCAGCAGGGTGAGCGCTTCGAGGCGGTTCCTGGCGTCTCGCGGGGATCGATCTACGACCTGGTGTGGATCGATCCGCAGCAGCTGTGGCTCGCCCGCCAGGGCGCCTTCGAGCGCTACCAGTGGGACGGCATGAGCCTGCGCCTGGTGCAGCGCGTCGATGCTGCCGCCGGCGTGCCACCCCTGAGCATGGGTGGGCTGGCCTTGGCCGACGATGGCCGCCTGTGGGCCACCACGCCGCGCGGTCTGCTGCGCTGGGATCCGAAAACGAAGCGGCTGAGGCAGTTCACCGAGCGCGACGGACTGCCCGATGCCGAATTCACCGGCCGGCCGCCTGCGGTGAACGCCGATGGCCGCGTGCTCGCGGTGACCCAGACCGGCGCGGTCGGTTTCGACGTCAATGCCGCCGACACCCCACTGCCATCGTCCGCGCTGGTGATCGCGCAGGTGCGCGTACGTCGCGACGATGCGCGCGGCTGGCAACCCCTGCCGACCACCGGGGTGCTGCTGCTGGGTCCGGATGACCGAGATCTGCAGATCGACGCGCGGCTGCTCTCGTACGGCAACCCGCAGGGCAACCGCTATCGGTTCCGGGTGCAGGGCTATGACCAGAACTGGGTGGAGCAGGGGGGCGACGGCCAGCGCACGCTGTCGCGCCTCGCGCCCGGTGCCTACGTGATCGAAGTACAGGCGGCCACCGACAGTGGTCCGTGGACGCCGTCGCAGCAACTGCAGGTGAAGGTATTGCCGCCCTGGTGGCGCAGCGGCATGGCGATCTTCGGCTACCTGCTGCTGGGCTCGTTGCTGCTGCTGGTGCTGGCATGGGCGATCCGCAGCCGTCTGAGAAGGCGCCAGCAGTGGCAGCTGACCGTGCACAAGCAGCAGCTCGCCGAGCAGGCCTCGCAGGCCAAGAGCCACTTCCTGGCCACGCTGGGTCATGAGGTGCGCACGCCGATGACCGGCGTACTGGGCATGAGCGAACTGCTGCTGGCCACATCACTGGATCCGGTACAGCGCAGCTATGCCGGATCGATCCAGCAGGCGGGCAGCCATCTGCTGCGTCTGGTCAACGATGCCCTGGACCTGGCCCGGATCGAAGCCGGGCGGCTGGAGCTGGACCTGCGTCCGTTCGATCTTGCCGCGCTGTTGGACCAGGTGCAGATGCTGATGCGGCCGATGGCGCAGCAGCGCCAGCTCGATTTTGTACGCGAGGATGCCTTGCCCGGCCCGATCAGCGTCAGTGGCGATGAAATGCGCATCCGCCAGATCCTGCTGAACCTGCTCGGCAATGCCATCAAGTTCACCGAGCGCGGCCAGGTCGGCCTGGGCGTGCGGCTGCAGGAGGATGGCGGCGGGGTGTGCTTCGAGGTGTTCGATACCGGCCCCGGCATCAATGCCGAACAGCAGCAGCGTCTGTTCCATCGCTTCGAGCAGGCCGATGGCCCGCGGACAGCATCGCGCTATGGCGGCAGCGGGCTGGGCCTGGCGATCTGCCAGGAACTGGCCGTGGCGATGGGGGGGCGCATCGATGTCGACAGCCAGCCGGGCAGGGGCGCACGGTTCCGCGTGCAGCTGCCGCTGCCGTGGACCCGCCAGGCTGCCCACAGTGGTTCCGACAGGGCGTCGCCACCGCCGCTGCCGCCGCTGCGCATCCTGCTGGTCGAAGATGACGCCACGGTAGCGGACGTCATCGCCGGCCTGCTGCGCGGTCGTGGCCACGACGTAGTGCACGTGCTGCACGGCCTGGGGGCTTTGTCGGAGATCGCGACCGAGGGGTTCGATGTCGGTCTGCTCGACCTGGATCTGCCGGCCCTGGACGGAACGGCGATCGCCCGTCAGCTGCGCGCCATGGGCTATGAGCTGCCACTGGTGGCGGTGACCGCGCGGTCCGATGCCTATGCGGAGGCGCAGGTGCTGGCCGCCGGTTTCGACGGCTTCCTGCGCAAGCCGGTCACGGGCGACATGCTGGTGGCGGCCATCGTGCAGGCTCGCAGCAAGCGCCAGGGTGAGGGCTGATTGCGCCGGCGCCGGGCGTGAACGGCGCGACTTTCGGTTTACCATGCCGACGCCCGCACGACGGGCACCATCTGGGAACGCGTGAGGAGGCGATCGGTGGCGTATCTGCGGGCGGCGATGCTGCTGATGCTTCTGCTGTGCTGCCTGGCGCCCGCTGCCGCACAGCCGGTACCGCCCACGCCCCGGCAGGTGACGGTGTTCGATGGCCTGCCGTCCAACACCGTCAACCGCATGGCGGAGGACCGCTACGGCTACCTGTGGATCGCCACCAATGACGGGCTGGCACGATACGACGGCCGCAACTACCGGGTCTGGCGCTCCGAGGATGGCCTGCGCGACAACCGCATCTGGACCGTACTGGTCGATACCCGCAACCGCTTGTGGATCGGCACCGAGAATGCCGGCCTGGTAAGGATGTCGGCCGACCGCCGGCAGCTGCGGTTCTTCGACCGCAGCAGCCAGCCGCTGATGAGCACCAATACGATCTGGAGCCTGGCCGCCACCCCCGATGGCTCGATCTGGTTCGGTACCCACGAAGGCGGGCTGTACCGGGTGGATGGCAATGATCGGGTGCAGCGCTTCCTGCCCGAGGCGAACAATCCGCGCAGCCTGCCGGCCGCTGCGGTGCCCTATCTGGCCACGCTGCCCGACGGCAGCCTGTGGGTGGGCACCAAGCATGGCGTGGCGCGTTGGACCGGCAGCGATTTCGAGCGGGTCGGCGACGAGCAGGTGCCCGGCCAGCTGATCAACGGTCTGACCGCCGAACCTGACGGCAGCCTGTGGATCAGCACGCTGGCCGGCGCATTCGTGCGCCGGCCGGATGGTCGCTTCGAGCGGCAACCCTGGTCGGTGCCAGCCGGCGACGAGGTGCTGGGCATGATGCTGCGCGATGAGCAGGGGGGCTACTGGCTGGACACCCGCAGCGGACTCGGTCGCGCGGTCGATGGCCAGTACCAGACGGTGCCGCTGTACAGCGCGATCGCGCGCGGCCAGGTGCGGCCGAACTGGACCGGCGCCTACGAGGATCGCGAGGGCGGCATCTGGCTGGCCAGCACCAATGCCGGTCTCTGGCATTTGTTGCCACGGTGGTGGCAGTTCTCGGTGTTCTCGCGTCTGGAGGACGATGCATCGTCACTGCGCAACGCCTACGTACTCGGCACCAGTGCGTCCAGCAACGGAGGTGTCTGGACGGTCGGCAGCCACGGCGCGCTGGATCGCTTCAATCCCCGTACCGGCCGGATCGAGCAGTTCCGGCGCGGCGTCAATGGCATCCACTGGCTGACCTCGGTTCGCGAGGACCGCCATGGCCGGGTCTGGATCGGTTCGTCCGGAGCGCTGCTGCGCTATGACCCGGCACGCGACGAGCTGCGCCGCTGGGGACGCGACGCGCCTGCCGATGCCGCGATGGAGGGCGATGTCGACGCACTGATGATCTGCGACAGCAACAGCCTGTGGTTGATGATGCCCGCCGGCCTGCAGCAGCGCGATCTGGAAGGTCGGCTGCTGCTCGAACTGGACAATGGCCAGAACGGACTGCAGACCGGCCAGCTGAACCAGGATCTGGTATGCGGTCCGCAGAACCAGCTGTGGCTGGCCAGCAGCCGCGGGCTGCTGCAGTGGCAGCCTGAGCAGCAGCGCTTCCAGCCGGTGCCCGGCGCGCCGGCAACGGCACTGTACGCGGCGTATACCGGCAGCGACGGCCAGGTGTGGCTGTCCGAGGACGGCCGGTTGTCGCGCTATCGATGGAGCCAGGGGCGTCTGGAGCGGCAGGGGGTCATTGGTGCCGAACAGGGATATCCGGCGGTTTCCGCCACCGGTCTGGTGGTCGATGCGCAGGGTGTGGCCTGGGCCACCAGCGCACGCGGCCTGGTGCGGGTCGGCGCGGACGGCCAGAGCGTGCGCCTGTATGGCGTGCACGATGGCCTGCCCAGCCAGGAGTTCCGCGCGCATACCTTGATCGCGACGTCTTCGGGACGGCTGGTGGCAGGCACGCCGGCCGGCGTGGTGGTGTTCGATCCGGAACAGGTGCGGCCTTCGGTGCGCCGCGCACCGCTGGTGATCGAGCGGGTGGAGGTGCGCCGCAACGAGCAGGTGCTGGACCTGACCCACGACGCACCGTTGCTGATCGCCGACGGCGACCGCGATCTGCGCATCGTGGCGCGCCTGCTGTCCTTCGCCGATTCGGCCTCCAATTCGTATCGCTACCGCCTGGCCGGCTATGACCCGGACTGGGTCGAGGTCGGGCCCGCCGGTGAACGCCTGTTCTCGCGGCTGCCGCCGGGCAGCTATCGGCTGGAAGTGCAGGCGCGCTCGGCCGACCACGTCTGGTCGCGGGTGCAGACCCTGGAGTTCCGCGTGCAGCCGCCGTGGTGGCGCAGCCTGTCGGGCCTGCTGGTGCTGACGTCGATCGCGTTGCTGCTGACCAGTTGGTTTGCATGGCTGTACCGTCGCCGCCTGCAGCGTCGCCACGCCTACCAGCTGGCGTTGCACAAGCAGGAACTTGCCGAGCAGGCCTCGGCGGCCAAGACACGCTTCCTGGCCAATCTGGGCCATGAGATCCGCACGCCGATGACCGGTGTGATGGGCATGAGCGAGCTGCTGTTGTCCTCGCCGCTGGATCCTCAGCAGCGCGGCTACACCCAGTCCATCCGCCAGGCGGGCGAGCATCTGCTGCATCTGGTCAACGATGCGCTGGACCTGGCGCGGATCGAATCGGGGCGCCTGGAACTGCAGTCCCGGCCGTTCGCGCTCCATTGCCTGCTGCAGGACCTGGCCGCGCTGATGGGGCCGCTGGCCGCGCAGAAGGGACTGCGTTTCGTCCTGGACAATCGCTTGCCGCCCGGCCTGCAGGCCACCGGCGATGCGATCCGGGTGCGGCAGATCCTGCTCAACCTGCTGTCCAACGCGGTGAAGTTCACCAGCCGTGGCACCATCACCCTGCATGCCCGGTGCGATGAGGCGATGCGTGCACTCCAGTTCGAAGTGCGTGACACCGGGCCGGGCATCAGCCAGGAACAGCAGCTGCGCCTGTTCCGCCGGTTCGAGCAGGCTGACGGTGCACGTACCGCGGCGCAGTATGGTGGCAGTGGCCTGGGGCTGGCGATCTGCCGCGAGCTGGCGCAGGCGATGCAGGGCCGGATCCAGGTCGAAAGCCAGTTGGGGCGCGGAACCTGCTTTGGAGTGATGCTGCCCCTGCCGCTGGAAGTGGACGCCGACGCCGATGCGGACAGCGCCGCGCGGAGCGAGGATGCAGTAGCGAACATGCCCCCCCTGCGCGTGCTGCTGGTGGAGGATGACGCGACGGTGGCCGATGTCGTGCAGGGTCTTCTGAGTGCGCGCGGCCATGAGGTGGTGCATGCCGGGCATGCGTTGGCGGCGCTGCGCGAGATCAGCGGGAGTGATTTCGATGTGGCCCTGCTTGACCTGGACCTGCCGGGCCTCAGCGGCTTCGAGCTGGCCGAGCATCTGCGCAACCAGGGGTACACGCTGCCGTTGCTGGCGGTGACCGCGCGCACGGACCCGGACCTGCAGAAGCAGGTGGAAGCGGCCGGGATCGGCGGTTTCCTGCGCAAGCCGGTCACGGGCGAGCTGCTGGTGGAGGCCATCGCCAAGGTGTTGGGGCGCTGAGGCCGGGTACAGTCCGGCAGGCTACTCCGCGACGTGTTCGACCTGGCGGGGTTCGGGCTTGGTGTCCGGCAACTGCCAGAAGATCATCGTCGAAGTCAGTGTGATCGCGCCCACGCACAGGAACGTGGCGTGCAACGCCGCCGTCGCGCCGTGGCCCTCCAGGTGCGTGCCGAAGGCGGCCAGCAGGCTGCCTGCCGCCGCCGCGCCGAAGCCGGCAGCCAGCATCATCACCATCGACAGCAGACTGTTGCCCGAACTGGCGAACTCCCGATCCAGATCGCGCAGGGTCACGGTGTTCATCACGGTGAACTGCAGCGAATTGACCGCACCGAAGAAGGCCAGCTGCAGCAGGCGCCAGCCCAGGTGCTGGCCCGGCGTCATCAGGATGAAGCTGGCCATGGCCAGGCCCACCAGCACGGTGTTGGTCATCAGCACGCGCCGATAGCCGTAGCGTTCGACCAGCTTCACCGCCAGCCGCTTGGAGACCATGCCGGCCGCGGCCACCGGTACCATCATCAGTCCGGCATTCATCGGTCCCAGGCCAAGGCCCACCTGCAGCAGCAGCGGAATCAGCATCGGCATGGCGCTGCTGCCGATGCGTGAGAACAGGTTGCCGAGGATGCCGATGCGATAGCTGGGCACACGGAACAGCGCCAGCGAGAACAACGGCGCGGTCGAGTTGGCCGCGTGCAGCCAATAGCCCACCAGTGCGGCCAGCCCCGCCACGGTCATCAGCATCACCAGCGCGTGCGGCGTACCCAGCCCGGAGATGCCGTCCAGCGCCAGCGACAGCACCACCATCGCAAAGGCCAGCATGATGTAGCCGCGCAGGTCGAAGCGGGTGCGGTGGCTGGCGTAATGGTCCGGCATGATCTTCATCGCAGCGATGAAGCCGATCACGCCGATCGGAAGGTTGATCAGGAACACCCAGTGCCAGGAGGCGATCTCGACCAGCCAGCCGCCCAGCGTCGGGCCGATCAAGGGGCCGATCAGGGCGGGGATGGCGATGAAGCTCATCGCACGCAGGAAGTCCTCGCGCGGCACCGAACGCATCACCGCCAGGCGGCCGACCGGCAGCAGCATCGCACCGCCGATGCCCTGCAGCACGCGGGCACCCACCAGCTGATGCAGGTGCTGGGCCAGCGCGCAGGCCAGCGAGCCGAGGGTGAACAGGATGATCGCCACCAGGAAGGTGCGCCGGGTGCCGTAGCGGTCAGCGATCCAGCCGGAGGCGGGAATGAACGTGGCGACCGCCAGTGCATAGCTGAACACCACCGACTGCATCTGCAGCGGACTCTCGCCCAGGCTGGCCGCCATCGCCGGCAGCGCCGTGTTGACGATGGTCGAGTCCAGCATCTGCATGAAGATCGCCAGGGACACCAGCCACAGCAGGGGGCGCTGGCGGTTGTAGGTCGATGGCGATGTGGACATGGGTTGTGGCCGGTGCAACGTGGGGGCGCCATGATCGCGCACTGCGGGTCACGGCGCGATCAACATCGCGCCGCAACCGCATGCGCACTGCTCAGCGCTGGCTGTGCGCGTGCACCGCGTCGACCAGTACCTGCACGTGGGCCGGGTCCATGTCCGGTGACATGCCATGGCCCAGGTTGAACACGTGGCCCTCGCGCGACCCGCCATTGCCGGCGGCGTAGGTGTCGAGCACGCGCGCGGCAGCGGTGGCGATCGCATCGGGCGAAGCGTACAGCGTGGTGGGGTCGAGGTTGCCCTGCAGGGCAACGCGACCACCGGTGCGGCGCAGCGCTTCGTCCAGGTCCAGCGTCCAGTCCAGGCCCAGTGCATCCGCACCGGTCTGCGACAGTGCTTCCAGGTGCAGGCCGGTGCCCTTGCCGAACAGGATCAGCGGCGTACGCTCGCTGCCTTCGCCACGGTCCAGGCCCTGGGCAATCCGCTGCAGGTAGCGCAGCGAGAATTCGCGGTACATCGCCGGCGACAGCACGCCGCCCCAAGTATCGAAAACCTGCAGGGCCTGTGCGCCCGCTGCGCGTTGCGCGCCCAGGTAGGCGATGACCGCGTCGGTGGTGACCTCCAGCAGGCGGTGCAGCGCCTGCGGGTGGTTCAGCGCCATGGCCTTGATGCGCGAGAAATCCTTGCTGCCGCCGCCTTCCACCATGTAGCAGGCCAGTGTCCATGGGCTGCCGGAGAAACCGATCAGCGGCACCTGGCCATCCAGCTCGCGGCGGATCAGGCGCACCGCATCCATCACGTAGCCCAGGTCCTGCTCCATGTCCGGCACCGCCAGCCTGGCGATGGCGGCTTCGTCACGTACCGGGTGGCGGAACTTGGGGCCTTCGCCTTCGACGAAGTACAGCTCCAGCCCCATCGCGTCGGGGATGGTGAGGATGTCCGAGAACAGGATGGCGGCATCCAGCGGGAAACGCCGCAGCGGCTGCAGGGTGACTTCGCAGGCGATCTCCGGGCTCTTGGCCATCGCCAGGAAGCTGCCGGCCTTGGCCCGGGTCGCGCGGTACTCCGGCAGGTAGCGGCCGGCCTGGCGCATCAGCCAGACGGGCGTGCAATCCACCGGTTCGCGGCGCAGAGCGCGTAGCAGGCGATCGTTGCGGAGAGGGCTGGTCACGTTGAACGTTCCTTGGATCGAAGGTGGGCAGCGGCGTCAGTCGCCGTGCGAAAGGATCTGGAAGCCACGATGCAGTTCGGCATCGCGCGCCTTCTCGAAGGCGTGGCGGGCTTCGTCGGCCTGCAGGAACAGCTCGCGGCGCAGCTGCGAGCGGCCACCGACGCGGCCGCTTTCGCGCAGCAGCTCCCAGCCGCCGAAAAGATCCGGCTGCAGGCTCAGGCGCAGGAACCGCGGTGCCTGCGCACCGGCCTCGGGATGTTGCAGGTAGACATGCATGGCCCGATTGTAGCGGGGCCAGGGTGACCCCGGCCGCAACGCGGTAGCGCCGGGCCATGCCCGGCGAACGCGGAAGCGATCAACCCTGGCCCAGCACCTTCAATACCGCTGCTTCATCCACGTCCGGCACCACCTCGGCCCGACCCATGCCGCGCCAGAGCACCAGGCGCAGTCGACCGGCCACGTTCTTCTTGTCCAGCCGCATGCGGCCGAGCAGGGCCTGCGGATCCAGGCCGGCCGGGATCGCGACCGGCAGCCCGAGCCTTTCCAGCAGCGCCTGCAGGCGCGCGCGGTCGGCATCGTCGGCCAGGCCGAGATCGGTGGACAGCCTGGCCGCCAGCACCATGCCCACTGCCACCGCCTCGCCATGGTTCAGCGCATCGCGGCCCGGCGCCGAATAGCCCTGTTCGGTTTCGATGGCATGGCCGAAGGTGTGGCCGAGGTTCAGCAGGGCACGCTCCCCCTTCTCGAACGGATCGCGCTCGACGATGGCGGCCTTGTGCCTGCAGCTGCGGGCGATGGCTTCGGCCAGCACCGCGTCCTCGCCAGCGGACAGCGCGTCGGCGTGGTGCTGCAGCCAGTCGAAGAAATCCGCATCGCCCAGTGCGCCGTACTTCACCACCTCGGCCAGCCCCGCGCGCAGCTCGCGCGGCGGCAGGGTGGCCAGCACCGCGGTATCGGCCACCACCGCGCGCGGCGGATGGAAGGCGCCGACCAGATTCTTGCCGGCAGGAATGTCTACGGCAGTCTTGCCGCCCACCGACGAATCGACCATCGCCAGCAGCGTGGTCGGCAGCTGCACGCAGTCGATGCCCCGCATCCAGCAGGCTGCGGCGAAGCCGGCCAGGTCGCCGACGACCCCCCCACCGAGCGCGAACACACAGGCATCGCGGGTGGCGCCCAGGGCTGCCAGCGCTTCGATGGCGCGGCCGAATTCGGCCAGGGTCTTGGAGGCTTCGCCGGCAGCCAGCACGTGTTCGCCGACGACCAGGTCCGAACGCGCGGCCAGCAGGGTCTGCTTCAGCCGCGCCAGGTACAGCGGGGCGACGTCACTGTCGCTGAGCAGCAGGACGTGGCGCCCCCGCACGTGGCGGGCGAGGGCAGGGCCATTGCTCTGGACGCCGGCGCCGATGGAGATGGTGTAAGGGCGGTCACCGCCAACGGCGACCTGCAGCGGAGTGGGGGAAGTCATGCGATCAGGTCCTGGCGCTGCCATTGCGCGGCGAGCTTGACGACCAGCTGGGCGGTGGCGTCGGCAGCGGTGTACGGGTCGGTATCAAGGGTGAGGTCGGCCAGTTCGCGGTACAGCGGATCGCGATGGGCGGCCAGGTCATGCAGCACCTGCTCGCGGTCGGGGCGCTGCAGCAACGGCCGGGCCTTGTCGCGGGCCAGCCGTTCCAGTTGCGCGGTCACGCTGACGCGCAGGTAGACCACGAAGCCACGGCGGGCGATCAATGCCCGGTTGTCCGGGTCCAGTACCGCTCCGCCGCCGGTCGAGACCAGTTGGCCGTGGCCCTGCAGGAGGCGGGCCAGCGCGTCGCGCTCGAGGCTGCGGAAGCCGGTTTCGCCGGAGTGCTCGAAGATCGTGGGAATGCTGGCTCCGGCGGCGTCGACGATGGACTGGTCGACATCGACGAAGTCCAGCGTGAAGCGCTCGGCGAGGCGGCGGCCGATGCAGGTTTTGCCGGCGCCCATCGGGCCGATCAGGATCAGGTTCGGAGCAGGATTCATGCGCCCTGATGCTAACACCTCCGTGCCCCGGCCTTTACGTCCTTCACGTCAGGGTGGGACTTCCTGCGGGGATTCCCGCGTTCAACGGAGTACAGGCCATGTCGGTTGCCAAGGTCATCGAAATCACCGCCTCTTCGCCCACGAGCGTGGAGGATGCCGTGCGCAGCGGCCTGAAGAAGGTCTCCGGAACCGTGAAGGGCATCCAGGGGGCCTGGATCAACGAGACCAAGGTGGTCACCAATGGCAGCGGTGAGATCACCGAATGGCGGGTCAATCTGCGGGTGACCTTCCTGGTGGAATGAGGGGCCTCAGCGCAGTGCCTGTATCTGGCGCTGCGCATCCAGCACCACCACCCGGTCGGCGAGGGCCGGCAGTGCATGCAGCGCCTGCCGGCTGACCCGCTCGAAGTACTGCACGAAGCGCTCCAGCTGCGGCCGGGTCATGCCATGCCGGCCGGGCTGGGCCGCCTGCAGGTTCTGCTCCTGCTGCCAGCGCCAGCGCGGTACTACCGAGAAGTCCGGCGGCTGCAGGAACCACAGGCGGTCACAGCGTTGCCACAATGCCGGGTAGTCGCGGCCCAGGGCCTGGTTGCACCAGTGGCGCCAGCGGCCATCGCTGTCGGCATCACGTTCAAGGGCGTTCAACGGCTGAGCCAGTTCGGATTCCTCCTGCGCCGGTGTGCCCAGGAACCAGCCTTCGAACACCAGCAGGTCCAGCGGCTTTTCCAGCCGTGGCCACTGCGCCTGTGGCAGGCGCTCGTCGGCCAGCTTGTCGAAGCGCGGCAGCGCCAGTGGTTCGCGCGCGGCGGCGGCATCGAGCAGCGCGTGGACCAGCGGCAGGTCGTGGGTGCCCGGCGGCCCCCGGGTGATCAACAGCGGATGGACCTGGCGTGCCAGCCGCTGCCGTTGCGCGCGGGTCAGGTAGACATCATCGATGGACAGCGTCGCGGCGTTCAGGCCCCGGTTCCGGGCGCGCGCCACCACCTGCTCGGCCAGCGTCGATTTGCCGCTCCCCTGCAGCCCGCTGATCGCCAATACTGGAACCGCCGCGCCGCTGCCCAGCGCATCATCCAGTGCCTGCTCGGCCAATGTTTCGGGAAATCCTTTCACCTGGGGCATATACGCAGCAGCGACCATGCCGCCACAATAGATCAATCCGTGTGAGAAGAACGCAATCATGAGCGACCTGTACGCCGAAGCCCTGTCCACGTTTGCGGCCCTGTTCGACGAGGCCAAACAGAGCCGCGAGGTCGAGCCCAACGCGATGACCGTGGCCAGTGCCGACCTGCACGGTCGTCCATCGGCGCGCACCGTGCTGCTGAAGGCCTTCGATGAGCGTGGCTTCGTGTTCTATACCCACCTGGACAGCCACAAGGGCCAGGAGCTGCGGGCCAATCCGCAGGCGGCCCTGCTGTTCCTGTGGCGCAGCCTGCGCGAGGCCGGCATCCAGGTGCGCATCGAAGGCCGTGTCGAACAGGTGGCCGATGCGGAAGCAGACGCCTATTTCGCCAGCCGTCCGCGCATGAGCCAGATCGGCGCGTGGGCCTCGCAGCAGTCGAAGACGCTTGCAACGCGCGAAGAGTTCGATGCGCGCGTGGCCGAGGTCGAGGCACGTTTCGAGGGCAAGGACGTGCCGCGTCCGGACGGCTGGAGTGGCCTGCGCGTGGTGCCCGACCGCATCGAGTTCTGGTACGGCGCGCAGTTCCGCCTGCACGAGCGGTGGTGCTATGAAGCCGGCGCCGAGGGGCGCTGGAGCAAGCGCCTGTTGTATCCGTGAGCGGCTGCGCTGCCACGATCCGCCAGGCCACACCGGCCGATGCCGCTGCATGGTCGCAGCTGCGCGTGGGCCTGTGGCCCGACGCCGATGATCCACTGGAGGAGCTGGCGCAGTCGCTGGCCGATCCGGAAGGTGCGGTGTTCCTGGCGTGCGCGGCTGATGGTGAGGCGGTCGGTTTCGCCGAGGTGCGCCTGCGCCACGACTATGTGAACGGCACCGGTTCCTCGCCGGTCGGGTTCCTGGAAGGCTGGTATGTAACGCCGCAGTGGCAGGGCCGCGCTGTCGGCCGTGCCCTGCTGGCGGAAGTGCAGGCGTGGACGCGGGACGCGGGCTGCAGCGAGCTGGCCTCGGACAGCCGCCTGGAGGACGTAGAGGCGCACGCGGCACACCGCGCCTGTGGCTTTGAAGAGACCGAGCGGGTGGTCTATTTCCGCATGCCGCTGGACGCGGCCACGCGGGGGTAGTGCCAACCTTGGCTGGCGGCGCGCCGCGCGGTCCGCGCTGCGCCTGCCTACAGTCCTTCCGCGCGCAGCCAGCGCCACAAGGTGGTGCGTGACACGCCGAGCACCTGGGCCATGCCTTCGCGGTCATTGCGGTGTTCCCGCAGCAGCGCCTGCAGCTGGGCCCGTGCCGGGCGCCTGCCATTGCTTTCCAGCCGCAGGGACGGGGTGCTTTCGCGCGCCAGTTCCGGCGCGAGCTGCAGCAGGCGCCCAGCGTCGATCATCCCGTCTGCCGGCTGCCAGTGGATGCGCAGGCGGTCGACCAGATTGCGCAGTTCTCTCACATTGCCCGGCCAGTCGGCGGCACCCAGCACTGCCATCGCGTCCTGGTCCAGGGGGGCGTCGATACCGCGCAGCTGGCGGAAGAAGTGCCGGGTCAGCAGCGGGATGTCAGCGCGCCGGGCACGCAGCGGGGGCAGTGCGATGCGCAGTGCCGCCAGCCGGTAGTAGAGGTCGCGCCTGAAGCTGCCGGCAGCTGCGCGATGCTCCAGCGACTGCAGCGTCGCGGCCACCACCCGCAGGTCCACGGGTGTTGGTTCGGTGGCGCCGACGCGCAGCACTTCACGTTCTTCCAGTACGCGCAGCAGGCGGGTCTGCAGCGGCAAGGGCAGCTCGCCGATCTCGTCAAGGAACAGTGTGCCGCCATCGGCCGCTTCGACCAGGCCGACCCGGCCGCCACGACGTGCGCCCGTGAAGGCGCCATCGCTGTAGCCGAACAGTTCGGCTTCCAGCAGCGATTCGCTGATCGCGCCGCAGTTCAGCGCGACGAAACGACCGCGCCGGCCGCTGGCGGCGTGCAGTTGCCGTGCCACCAGTTCCTTGCCGGTACCGGTCTCGCCGGTGACCAGCACGGTGCTGTCGTGCGGTGCATAGAGCGCGATCTGTGCGCGCACCTGCGCCATCGCCTCGCTGTCGCCGAGCAGCGCGTATGCATCGCCGCGCGGGGCGGCACTGCGCCGCACGGTGGGGCGTGGACCCACCGAGCGTGCCAGGGTCTGGGTCAGTTCCAGCGCATGCTCGAAGGCCTGCCGTACCGAGTCGGCCGAATACAGCAGCACGCCCGGCAGCCCGGCCTGCTCGGCATGGTCGATGGCCATCCCGGTGCCGACGATCACTTCGATGCCGTTGGCACGCAGATCGGCGATGCAGTCGCGCGCATCTTCGCGGGTGACGAAGCGGCGGTGCTCGATATCCAGGCCGAAGCTCTGCTGGAAGCCGCTGAACACCGGCACGTCGCTGGCATGGGTGACCAGGCCGATGCGTGCGGCGATGCGGCGCGCGCGCGCCAGAGCCTCCATCAGGTCGAAGCCGTTGGCCTGGATCGGCACCAGCGGCAGGTCGAGCCGACTGCGCAGCCAGGCCGCGTTCGAGCCACCGGCAATCACCACGTCGCAGTGCTCGCGGCGCAGGCGCTGGCCGATCACCTCCACCGCCTCTTCGAAGCCGAGGTTGATCTGCTCGATGCGCGCGCGGCGGTCGAACTCGGGAATGACGTCACCCAGCAGGCCGGTCAGCCGCGAAACGCTGACCGTCCAGATCACCGGGCGACCGGGGTCGGCGTCGGCATGGCGCAGGGGCGAGCGGGGCAGATACATGGGGCGGACACCGGCACGGGAGTGTTTCATGATACATCTGTTTCAATGTTTCATATGTTTCATGGCTGTCAGCCGGTCATGCCTTTGAAATCAATCGCTTGCAGCTTGGCATGGTGCTTGCGCCTCCCACCTGTTCCTCAACATGGATTGCCGCATGACCGCTTCCGCCCCTTCTTCCGCCGGTGCCCGCTTCCGCGAGGCTCTGGCCGCCGAATCGCCGCTGCAGGTGATCGGTGCGATCAACGCCAACCACGCCCTGCTGGCCAAGCGCGCCGGCTTCCGCGCCATCTACCTGTCCGGCGGTGGTGTTGCCGCAGGCTCGCTGGGCCTGCCGGACCTGGGCATCAACACCCTGGAAGACGTGCTGGTGGACGTGCGCCGCATCACCGACGTCTGCGACCTGCCGCTGATGGTGGACATCGATACCGGCTTCGGACCCAGCGCGTTCAACATCGCGCGCACCGTGAAGTCGCTGATCAAGGCCGGCGCGGCCGCCTGCCACATCGAGGACCAGGTGGGCGCCAAGCGCTGTGGTCACCGTCCCGGCAAGGAGATCGTTTCGCAGGGTGAGATGGTCGACCGCGTGAAGGCCGCCGCTGATGCAAAGACCGATCCGGATTTCTTCCTGATCGCACGCACCGATGCCATCCAGGTGGACGGCGTGGACAAGGCCATCGAGCGCGCCATCGCCTGTGTCGAAGCGGGCGCTGATGGCATCTTCGCCGAGGCTGCCTACGATCTGGACACCTACCGCCGCTTCGTCGATGCGGTGAAGGTGCCGGTGCTGGCCAACATCACCGAATTCGGTGCGACGCCGCTGTTCAGCCGCGACGAGCTGGCCTCGGCCGGGGTCGCCATCCAGCTGTTCCCGCTGTCGGCGTTCCGCGCGGCGAACAAGGCGGCGGAGAACGTCTACCAGGCGGTGCGCCGCGACGGTCACCAGCGCAGCGTGGTCGACGCCATGCAGACCCGCGAAGAACTGTACGACCGCATCGGCTACCACGCGTTCGAGCAGCAGCTCGACGCACTGTTCGCCGCCAAGAAATAAGCAGTACCCTGCACCATCAAGTTTTCGGAGGGAAACATGAACGATACGACCGCAACCCCGACCTTCAAGCCGAAGAAATCCGTCGCCCTGTCCGGCACTGCCGCCGGCAACACCGCGCTGTGCAGCGTCGGTCGCAGCGGCAATGACCTGCACTACCGTGGCTACGACATCCTGGATCTGGCCAACACCAGCGAATTCGAGGAAATCGCGTACCTGCTGGTGCACGGCAAGCTGCCGACCCGCGCCGAGCTGGTTTCGTACAAGGCCAAGCTGAAGTCGCTGCGTGGCATCCCGGCCGCGGTGAAAGCCGCGCTGGAAGAACTGCCGCCGTCGGCACACCCGATGGACGTGATGCGCACTGGCGTGTCGGTGCTCGGCTGCGTGGCGCCGGAAAAGGATGACCACAACCATCCGGGTGCACGCGACATCGCCGACAAGCTGATGGCCTGCCTCGGCTCGATGCTGCTGTACTGGTACCACTGGAGCCACAACGGCCGCGCCATCGACGTGGAGACCGATGACGATTCCATCGGTGGCCACTTCCTGCACCTGCTGCACGGCGAGAAGCCACAGGATTCGTGGGTGAAGGCGATGCACACCTCGCTGATCCTGTACGCAGAGCATGAGTTCAATGCGTCCACCTTCACCTGCCGTGTCATCGCCGGTACCGGCAGCGACATGTACAGTGCGATCTGTGGTGGCATCGGCGCGCTGCGCGGCCCCAAGCACGGCGGCGCCAACGAAGTGGCCTTCGAGGTGCAGAAGCGCTACGACAGCCCGGATGAGGCCGAAGAGGACATCAAGGCCCGCGTCGAGCGCAAGGAAGTGGTGATCGGCTTCGGCCACCCGGTGTACACCGTGTCCGACCCGCGCAACAAGGTGATCAAGGACGTCGCCCGTGAGCTGTCCGAAGAGCAGTCGAGCATGAAGATGTACGACATCGCCGAGCGCCTGGAGACGGTTATGTGGGACATCAAGAAAATGTTCCCGAACCTGGACTGGTTCAGCGCCGTCAGCTACCACATGATGGGCGTGCCGACCGCGATGTTCACCCCGCTGTTCGTCATCGCCCGCACCGCCGGCTGGAGCGCGCACATCGTCGAGCAGCGCATCGACGGCAAGATCATCCGTCCGAGCGCGAACTACATCGGCCCGGAAGATCGCGAGTTCGTGGCCATCGACAAGCGCGCCTGACCGCCGCGTGATCCATCCATCCGGTCGGCCCAGTGCCGGCCGGATGCCTTCATTGCCGCTCGCCGGCATCCGGCCCGCCCCAAGCATTCCGCCAGCCCATGAATACCGATTACCGCAAGACCCTCCCCGGCACCCCGCTGGACTACTTCGATGCGCGCGCTGCGGTCGATGCGATCCAGCCCGGCGCCTACGCCACGCTGCCGTATGTCTCGCGCGTGCTGGCCGAGAACCTGGTACGGCGTTGCAATCCGGCGATGCTCACCGCCTCGCTGACGCAGCTGATCGAACGTCGCCGCGACCTGGATTTTCCCTGGTTCCCGGCGCGCGTGGTGTGCCATGACATTCTCGGCCAGACCGCGCTGGTGGATCTCGCCGGCCTGCGCGATGCGATCGCCGACAAGGGCGGCGATCCGGCCAAGGTCAACCCGGTGGTGCCGGTACAGCTGATCGTTGATCACTCGCTGGCGGTGGAGTGCGGTGGTTTCGATCCGCAGGCATTCGAGAAGAACCGCGCCATCGAGGATCGCCGCAACGAGGATCGCTTCCATTTCATCGACTGGACCAAGCGGGCGTTCCAGAACGTGGATGTGATTCCGCCGGGCAACGGCATCATGCACCAGATCAACCTGGAGAAGATGTCGCCGGTGATCTACGTGCAGGACGGCGTGGCCTTCCCGGATACCTGCGTGGGCACCGACAGCCATACCCCGCACGTCGATGCGCTGGGCGTGATCGCCATCGGTGTCGGCGGCCTGGAGGCCGAGAACGTGATGCTCGGCCGCGCGTCGTGGATGCGCCTGCCCGACATCATCGGCGTGGAACTGACCGGTCGGCCACAGCCAGGGATCACCGCCACCGACGTGGTGCTGGCCCTGACCGAGTTCCTGCGCAAGGAACGCGTGGTGGGCGCCTGGCTTGAATTCTTCGGCGAGGGTGCGGCCGCGCTGACCATCGGTGACCGTGCCACCATCTCCAACATGTGCCCGGAATACGGCGCGACCGCGGCGATGTTCTACATCGACGGGCAGACCATCGATTACCTGCGCCTGACCGGCCGCGAGGAATCGCAGGTGGCGCTGGTGGAGAACTACGCACGCAGCACCGGTCTGTGGGCCGATGCGCTGGCCACGGCGCAGTACGAGCGCGTGCTGCGCTTCGACCTGTCCAGCGTGGTCCGCAACATGGCGGGCCCGAGCAATCCGCATCGCCGCCTGCCGGTGGCCGAGCTGGCCGAGCGCGGCATCGCCGACGCAGCCAAGCTCGATGCCGGCAAGGCCGAGCAGCTGCGGGGCCTGATGCCTGATGGCGCGGTGATCATCGCCGCCATTACCAGCTGCACCAACACCTCCAACCCGCGCAACGTGATCGCCGCCGGCCTGCTGGCGCGCAAGGCCAACGAGCGCGGCCTGCTGCGCAAGCCGTGGGTCAAGTCGTCGCTGGCCCCGGGTTCAAAAGCGGTGCAGCTGTATCTGGAAGAGGCCGGCCTGCTGCCGGAGCTGGAAAAGCTCGGCTTCGGCATCGTCGCGTTCGCCTGCACCACGTGCAACGGCATGAGCGGTGCGCTGGATCCGGCGATCCAGCAGGAAATCATCGACCGCGACCTGTATGCCACCGCCGTGCTGTCGGGCAACCGCAACTTCGATGGCCGCATCCATCCTTACGCAAAGCAGGCCTTCCTGGCATCGCCGCCGCTGGTGATCGCCTATGCCATTGCCGGCACCATGCGCTTCGACATCGAGAAGGACGTGCTTGGCGTGGACGCCGACGGCAACGAGGTGCGCCTGAAGGAC
Source organism: Stenotrophomonas sp. GD04145 (assembly GCF_029835135.1). Lineage (NCBI taxonomy): Bacteria > Pseudomonadati > Pseudomonadota > Gammaproteobacteria > Lysobacterales > Lysobacteraceae > Stenotrophomonas > Stenotrophomonas sp. GD04145. The sequence continues at coordinate 24,456 of NZ_JAODZG010000032.1, forward strand.
ATCTGGCCGAGCGATGCCGAGATCGATGCGGTGGTGAAGGCGGCGGTGAAGCCCGAGCAGTTCCGCAGCGTCTACAACCCGATGTTCAACGTGCGCGTGGAGCAGGGTGCGGCGGTCAGTCCGCTGTATGACTGGCGCCCCCAGAGCACCTACATCCGCCGCCCGCCGTACTGGGAGGGGGCGCTGGCCGGTGAACGCACGCTGGCGGGCATGCGCGCGCTGGCGGTGCTGCCGGACAACATCACCACCGACCACCTGTCGCCGTCCAACGCAATCCTGGCCTCCAGTGCCGCCGGCGAATACCTGGCGAAGATGGGCCTGCCGGAAGAGGACTTCAATTCCTACGCAACCCACCGCGGCGACCACCTGACCGCGCAGCGCGCCACCTTCGCCAACCCGAAACTGTTCAACGAGATGGTGCGCAACGACGACGGCAGCGTGAAGCAGGGCTCGCTGGCGCGGGTGGAGCCGGAGGGCAGGGTGATGCGCATGTGGGAGGCGATCGAGACCTACATGGAGCGCAAGCAGCCGCTGATCATCATCGCCGGTGCCGACTACGGCCAGGGCAGCTCGCGTGACTGGGCAGCAAAGGGCGTGCGTCTGGCCGGCGTGGAAGCGATCGCGGCGGAAGGCTTCGAGCGCATCCACCGCACCAACCTGATCGGCATGGGCGTGCTGCCGCTGGAGTTCAAGCCGGGCACCACCCGGCTGACCCTGGGCATCGACGGTACCGAGACCTTCGACGTGGTGGGCGAGCGCACGCCGCGCGCCGACCTGACCCTGGTCATCCACCGCCGCGATGGGCAGGACATCATCGTGCCGGTCACCTGTCGCCTGGACAGCGACGAGGAAGTGGCGATCTACGAAGCGGGCGGTGTACTGCAGCGCTTCGCCCAGGATTTCCTCGAAGGTGCCCGGGTGGCATGAGACAACCGACGGCCCGGCAACGGGCCGTCTTTCATTGCAAGGAACCGTTCCATGAGCTTTCTTCCGCAACTCCGCATTGCCGCCACCTACATGCGCGGTGGCACCAGCAAGGGCGTGTTCTTCCGCCTGCAGGACCTGCCCGCAGCCGCACAGGTGCCGGGCCCGGCACGTGATGCGCTGCTGATGCGCGTGATCGGGTCGCCCGATCCCTATGGCAAGCACACCGATGGCATGGGCGGGGCCACGTCCAGCACCAGCAAGTGTGTGATCATCTCCAGTGCGTCCGTGCCCGATCACGATGTGGACTATCTGTACGGCCAGGTTTCGATCGACACCGCGTTCGTCGACTGGAGCGGCAACTGTGGCAACCTCAGCACTGCGGTGGGTCCGTTCGCCATCGCCAACGGCCTGATCGATCCGGCCCGGGTGCCGCGCGACGGCCTGTGCACCGTGCGCATCTGGCAAGCCAACATCGGCAAGACCATCATCGCCCACGTGCCGATGCGCAATGGCGAGGTGCAGGAGATCGGTGATTTCGAGCTGGATGGCGTGACCTTCCCGGCCGCCGAGATCCAGCTGGAGTTCATCGATCCCTCCGACGATGGCGACGCGGGCGCGATGTTCCCGACCGGCAACCTGGTCGATACCCTGGATGTGCCGGGCGTGGGCAGTTTCGAGGTGACCATGATCACCGCCGGCATCCCGACCATCTTCCTCAATGCGGCCGATCTGGGCTACAGCGGTACCGAGCTGCAGCCGGCGATCAACGACGACAAGGCCGCCCTGCAGAAGTTCGAGAGCATCCGCGCGCACGGTGCGTTGCGCATGGGCCTGATCTCGACGCTGGAAGAAGCGGCGACCCGCCAGCACACGCCCAAAGTGGCGTTCGTGGCACCGGCACAGGACTATGTATCGTCCAGCGGCAAGGCAATCCCGGCATCGGCCATCGATCTGCATGCGCGTGCGCTGTCGATGGGCAAGCTGCACCACGCGATGATGGGCACTGCCGCCGTGGCGATCGGTACCGCTGCTGCGATTCCGGGCACGCTGGTCAACCGTGCCGCCGGCGGTGGCCAGCGCGAGGCCGTGACCTTCGGGCATCCGTCCGGCACGCTGCGCGTGGGCGCCCAGGCCGGTCTCGTTGACGGCCAGTGGACAGTGACCAAGGCCATCATGAGCCGCAGCGCCCGTGTATTGATGGAAGGCAGCGTGCGGGTACCGGCCGACACCTTGTAACGCGGGACCATGGCGGTTGCGCCGGGCCATGCCCGGCGAGCGCGGCAGGGCCCGCCCATGAACCGCCGGGCGTGGTCCGGCGTCAGCGGAGAACAGACGATGTCCGACAGCCACACCCCGTCCAACGAACGTGCCGCGTGGGATGCGCTGCTGGTGGACATCGTCGATTACGTGCGCGACGTGCGCATCGACTCGCCACTGGCATTCCAGACCGCGCATTACTGCCTGCTGGATACCCTCGGTTGCGGCCTGGAAGCGCTGTCCTTCCCGGCCTGCAGCAAGCTGCTCGGGCCGCTGGTGCCGGGCATCAGCGTGACCAACGGCGCGCGCGTGCCGGGAACGCACTACGTGCTGGATCCGGTGCAGGCGGCGTTCAATATCGGCGCGATGGTGCGCTGGCTCGACTTCAACGACACCTGGCTGGCCGCCGAGTGGGGTCATCCGTCGGATAATCTCGGTGGCATCCTGGCCGTCTGCGATTGGCTGGGGCGCAATGCCGTGGCCCTGCGTCGTCCGCCGCCGACCGTGCACGATGTGCTGGTGGCGATGATCAAGGCGCACGAGATCCAGGGCGTGCTGGCCCTGGAGAATTCCTTCAACCGGGTCGGGCTGGACCACGTGGTGCTGGTGAAGGTCGCCACCACCGCCGTGGTCGCCCGCCTGCTTGGGCTGGATCGCGAGCGCATGCTCAATGCGCTGTCGCTGGCCTGGGTCGATGGCCAGGCGCTGCGGACCTACCGGCATGCGCCCAACACCGGTTCGCGCAAGAGCTGGGCCGCCGGCGATGCCACCAGCCGCGGCGTGCGCCTGGCGCTGATGGCGGCCAGCGGCGAGATGGGGTATCCCAGCGTGTTGAGCGCTCCCACCTGGGGCTTCGAAGCGGTCTCCATGCACGGCCAGGCGGTGACGCTGGGGCGGTCACTGGGCAGCTACGTGATGGAGAACGTGTTGTTCAAGATCAGTTTTCCCGCCGAGTTCCACGGCCAGACCGCAGTGGAGGCCGCGGTCGCGCTGCACGCGCAGCTGCGGGCAGGCGGGCGCAGCGTCGATGACATCGCGCATATCACCATCCGCACGCAGGAGGCCTGCATGCGCATCATCGACAAGCGCGGCCCGCTGCACAATCCGGCCGACCGCGACCACTGCGTGCAGTACATGGTCGCCATCGCGCTGCTGCATGGGCGGCTGGTGGCCGAGGACTACGAGGACGATGTCGCTGCTGACCCACGCATCGATGCGCTGCGCGCGCGGATGACCTGCCACGAAGACCCGCAGCTCAGTGCGGATTACCTGGACCCGGACAAGCGCAGCATTGCCAACGGCCTGACCGTCCGCTTCAACGACGGCAGCGAGCTGCCGGAGGTCCTGGTCGAGTACCCGCTCGGCCACGCCCGGCGACGCGACGAGGGCATGCCCCTGTTGATGGACAAGTTCCGGCGGCATCTGGCCCATCGGTTCCCCACCACCCAGCAGCAGCGCATCCTGGCGGCCTCGCTGGACCCGGTGGCGCTGGCGGCCATGCCGGTGACCGACTACGTGGATCTGTACCGGCCGGGGTAGGGCGCGCCTTGGTAGGTGCCAACCTTGGTTGGCACGGGCCCAACGCCAACCAGGGTCGGCCGCTACCGGGACCGCCGGGCATGGCCCGGCGCTACCGTTCCGATGTATTCCTGCCGGATCCGCGCCAACACCTTGACGCGGCGCGCCTATAATGGCCGCCTCGATCAAGGAGTGACGACATGAGCGGTCCGGCACGGCGCAAGCGGTGGGGATGGGCGGCGGCGGTACTGGCAGGAGGCCTGTTGCTGGGTCTGGCCGGTTGCCGCAACGACAGCGGGCAGCTGCCCAAGGCCAGTGGCGAGGCCATTACCACCCAGGCCGAGCAGGTGAAGGAGTTCACCCTGCTGCGCGCCTACCCGGACCAGAAGAACGACGGCCTGTCGCTGGCGCTGGAGTTCTCGCGCCCGCTGGTCGGCACGCAGGATTTCGACACGCTGGTGCGCTTCGAAGAGAAGGTCGGCACCGACGACAGCAGCTGGACCCTGTCCGATGACGGACTGACCCTGCGCTATCCGTTCGTCGAAGCCGGCAAGGAGTTCAGCCTGGTGGTATCGCCGGACCTGCTGGCCGCCGATGGCAGCCGGCTGGGCAAGGAGCTGAAGCAGAAGGTGTTCAGTGGCGAATTGAAGCCGGTGGCCGGCTTCGCCTCGCAGGGCAGCGTGCTGCCGGCCAAGGACAGCCGCGGCCTGCCGGTTGTCTCCGTGAATGTTCCCGAGGTCGACGTCGAATTCCTGCGCGTGCGCGAGAAGGATCTGCCGACCTTCTTCAGCCAGTACCAGCGCGGCGGCCGTCGTGGCAGCTGGGAACTGAGCAGCGACTACGAGCGCAGCCCGATCAATGCGTTGGCCGAGCCGGTCTACGTCAACCGCTTCATCCTCGGCGGCAAGCAGAACGAGCGGGTGCTGACCTACCTGCCAACCCAGGACATCAAGGAGCTGCAGGAGCCGGGCCTGTACTTCGCACTGCTCAAGCGCACGGGCGATTACGAGGGCGAGTTCGACACGGCGTTCTTCTCGGTCAGCGACATCGGCCTGCACACGCGCGCCTACAAGGACAAGCTGTTCGTCCACACCGCCGGACTGAAGGACGGAGCACCGCTGAAGAACGTCGAGCTGCGCGTGCTCGACGGCAAAGGCGAGGTGGTGCTCAAGGGCAGTACCGATGGCAACGGCAATGCGCTGCTGAACTACACGCTCGACGCCACCCACGTGCTGGTGGCCAGCAGTGGTCGCGACACCAGCTTCCTGCCCTTCAACCAGCCGGCCCTGGACCTGAGCGAGTTTGCCGTTGCCGGCCGTGACAATGCCTGGTTCGATGTCTACGCATGGTCCGGCCGCGACCTCTATCGGCCGGGCGAGACCGTGCGCCTGTCCGCGCTGCTGCGCGACAATGATGGCAAGCCGGTCAAGTCGCAGCCGGTGTTCCTGCGCCTGAAGCAGCCCGACGGCAAGACCTTCCGCGAGACCCGCCTGCAGCCGGGCGAGCAGGGCTACATCGCCTTCGAGCAGGTCATCCCGGCCGAGGCGCCGACAGGACGCTGGCAGGTGGAGTTCCGTACCGATCCGGCCAGCAAGGAAGCGATCCAGGGCATGACCCTGCGCATCGAAGAGTTCCTGCCCGAACGGATGAAGCTGGACCTGGACAGCCCGCAGAAGACGCTCAAGCCGGGCGAAGATCTTCGTCTGCAGGCCGATGGCGCGTATCTGTACGGCGCGCCGGCTGACGGCAACCGCTTCACCGCGCGCCTGGCCGTGGCAGCCGAACAGCAGCCGGTCGAGGGAGTGCCGGGCTACTTCTTCGGCGACCCGACCCTGCAGCTTCCGCGCGAGGCCAAGGACGTGATCGACACGACGCTGCCGGCCAACGGCCAGCTGCGCGAGGACGTGACGCTGCCGGAAGAAGCGGCCAAGGCCAAGGCGCCGATCGCGGTGGTGCTGTCCGGCAGCCTGTACGAGACCGGTGGGCGGACCGTGACCCGCACCCTGAAGCGGGTGATGTGGCCGGCCAATGCGCTGGTCGGCGTGCGTCCGCTGTTCAACCCCGACGATGGTGCCGACTCCAACAGCAACGCACGCTTCGAACTGGTGCGCGTGGACGCGGCCGGCCGGCCGCAGCCGGCCAAGGGCCTGAAGATCACCCTGGTGCGCGAGCTGCGTGACTATCACTGGACCTTCAACGACAACCGTTGGGACTACGATTTCACCCGTCGGTTCGAGAACAAGGAAACCCGCACGGTCGATGCCGGCAGCAGCGCGGTGGCGTTCGATGTCCCGGTCGAGTGGGGCGAGTACCGGGTGGACGTGTTCGATCCGGGCACCGGCCTGACCAGTCGCTATCCGTTCCGTGCCGGCTGGAGCTGGGGCGATGACAATCGCGGTCTCGATGCGCGTCCGGACAAGGTCAAGCTGGGCCTGGACAAGACCGGCTACAAGGCGGGCGATACGCTGCAGGTGACGGTGACGCCGCCGCATGCCGGCAAGGGCATCCTGATGGTCGAGACCGATCGCATGCTGTACGTGCAGGACATCGACGCCAAACCCGGTGCCACCTTCAACATCCCGGTCACCGCTGACTGGGAGCGCCACGATGTCTACATCACCGCGCTGGTGTTCCGGGGCGGCAGTGCGCCGAGCAAGATCACCCCGGCGCGCGCTGTCGGCGTGGTGCACGTACCGATGGACCGCAGGGGCCGCACCGTGGCCGTCGGCCTGGTGGCGCCGAAGCAGATGCGCCCGGAACAGGATCTGCCGGTGACGGTCAGCGCACCGCAGCTGGCCGGCAAGGCCGCGCACGTTACCGTATCGGCGGTGGATGTGGGCATCCTCAACATCACCCGTTTCCCCGTGCCCGATGCCGGCGCGCACTTCTTCGCCCAGCGCCGCCTCGGCATCGATGCCTATGACATCTACAGCCGGGTGATCGAGAGCTTCGACGGCGGCGCCGGCAAGCTGAAGTTCGGCGGTGACATGGCGCTGCAGTCCCTGCCTCAGGCCAAGCGGCCGACCGCGCGCGTGCAGACCGTGGATCTGTTCTCCGGCCCGGTACAGCTTGATGCCAAGGGCAATGCCCGCATCCGCCTCAAGGTGCCGGACTTCAACGGCACGCTGCGCGTGTCGGCGCTGGTGTACAGCGATGACCAGTACGGCAAGCGCGACGTGGAAACGGTGGTGCGCGCACCGATCCTGGCCGAGGCCAGCATGCCGCGCGTGCTCGCCCCGGGCGACCGCAGCACCGTGACGCTGGACGTGCAGAACTTCACCGGCAAGCCCGGCCAGTTCAACGTGCGCGTGGACAGCGAGGGACCGCTGGCCCTTGGCGAGGGCAGCCGCAGCGTGCAGCTCAACGCCGATGCGAAGACCACGCTGAGCTTCCCGCTGTCGGCACGCGAAGGCCACAGCGTGGCGAAGGTGCGGGTGCGTGTGGAAGGCAATGGCTTCAAGGCCGACCGCCGCTACGACCTGCCGGTGCGTGCGGCATGGCCGCAGGTGCTGCGCTCGCAGGTACGCACGCTCGACCCGCTGGCGGCGGTCAGCCTCGACAGCGGTTTGGCCGATGGCCTGATGTCCGAGTCGGTCAATGCGCGCCTGCTGGTCAGCCCGCTGCCCCCGATTCCGTTTGCCAGTGCCCTGCAGGGCGCGCTGAATTACCCGTATGGCTGCGCCGAGCAGACCACCAGCAAGGGCTACGCTGCGCTGATCCTGGATCAGGCCACGTCGTCGATGCTCGGCGCAGACGGCCTGGACGCCAAGACCCGCCGCGAACGCATGGAGGGCGCGTTCGGCCGCCTGGCGTCGATGCAGGTGGCCAACGGCAACTTCTCGATGTGGGGCGACGATGGTTATGTGAACCCGTGGCTGACCCCGTACATCGCCGAGTTCCTGCTCGATGCCCGGGATGCCGGCTTCGCCGTACCGGACAACGTGCTGCAGAAGGCACTGAACCGTCTCAGCGAGGATCTGCTGTCCGGCGGCAACCCGTTCTACGGGCAGGACGAGCGCGAGAAACTGAAGTTCGCCAACCAGGCGTATTCCGGCTACGTGCTGGCCCGGGTCAACCGTGCGCCGCTGGGTACGCTGCGCACGCTGTACGACAACGAGCGCAGCAAGGCGGTCGGCGGCCTGTCGCTGGTCCACCTGGGTGTGGCGCTGTCGCTGCAGGGCGACGCCAAGCGTGGCCAGGCCGCGTTGGAAGCTGCCTTCGCCAAGTCCAGCAGCGAGCGCCCGTCGTACTTCGGCGACTACGGCAGCGCGATCCGTGATGATGCGCTGATGATCGCGCTGACCCACGAGAACAAGCTGGCGAAGCCGGCATGGGATGCGCGTGCGGTTGATCTCGGCCGCGGCCTGGATGCGCGCCGCAACGCCGGCTGGATGTGGCTGAGCACGCAGGAGCAGGTCGCCATTGCCCGCCTCGGCAAGGCGCTGGCGGCCAACCAGAAGGCACTGGTAGCCGGCGAGCTGGTGATCGGTGGCAACAGTGAATCGATCAGCGAGCGCAAGCTGTTCGGCCGCACCTTCAGCGCCAGCGAACTGGCCAGCGGAGTGCGCTTCACTCCGCAGGGCCAGCCCCCGATGTTCGCCAGCATCGATGTGGCGGGCATCCCGCGCAGTGCGCCCGCGCCGGACAACAGTGTGATCGGTGTCGAGCGCAGCTACTTCGGTACCGACGGCAAGCCGTGGTCGCCGCGCCCGCTGAAGGAAGGCGAAGCGCTGATCGTGCGGGTCACCGTCAGTGCCGACACCACCATGCCGGATGCGCTGCTGACCGACCTGCTGCCGGCCGGCCTGGAGATCGAGAACTTCAACCTGGGCGATGCCAAGCAGTGGGCGGACGTGGTCGTCGATGGCATCACCATCAGCGACCGCGGTGACGCGGCCGATACCAAGCATGAGGAGTTCCGCGACGACCGTTACGTGGCTGCGCTCAAGCTCTCGCGCGGCGGAAAGGCCAATGTGTTCTACCTGGTGCGTGCGGTGACCCCGGGCACCTACTCGGTGCCGCCGCCGCTGGTGGAAGACATGTACCGGCCGCAGCTGCGTGGCGTCGGCCGCAGCAACCCGACCACGATCACGGTGGTGCAGCCGTGACCGCGCGGACGGGCCGCGACGGCGCGGCCCGTCCTGCTGGCAACCTGCAATGAAGAACGCGATGACGACCCGGCAGGCGGACCTGCGCCGCCGGCTGCGGCCGCTGTGGCCGTGGCTGCGCTGGGGAACGGCGGGTCTGCTGACGCTGCTGCTGGTACTGGACGTCGTTTTCCCGCCGCCACTGCCGAAGCAGCGCGACACCAGCACCCTGGTGGTGGCTGCCGACGGCACGCCACTGCGTGCGTTCGCCGATGCCGAGGGCGTGTGGCGCTATCCGGCCTCGATCGACAGCGTCTCGCCGTTGTACCTGCAGGCGTTGTTGACCTACGAGGACCGCTGGTTCTGGCGCCATCCGGGCATCAACCCGCTGGCGATCCTGCGTGCCAGCGGCCAGCTGCTGCGCGGCGGCCGCATCGTTTCCGGTGGCTCGACCCTGACCATGCAGGTGGCACGCATCCTCGACCCGCATTCGCGTACCCCGTGGGGCAAGCTCAAGCAGGTGCTGCGGGCCCTGCAGCTGGAAGTGCATCTTTCCAAGCGGGAGATCCTGGCCCTGTATCTGGAGCGTGCGCCCTACGGCGGCACCATCGAGGGCGTGGAGGCTGCCAGCTGGGCCTACCTGGGCAAGCCGGCCGCGCAGCTGTCACATGCCGAGGCCGCGTTGCTGGCGGTGCTGCCACAGGCACCCAGCCGCCTGCGCCCGGACCGCCATCCGGAAGCGGCGCAGAAGGCACGTGACAAGGTGCTGGCACGCATGGCCGAACGGGGGGCGTGGACACCGGATGAGGTGGAGGATGCACGCATCGAGAACGTGGTGGCGCGGTCGCTGCGACCGCCGCTGCATGCGGCACTGCTGGCGCAGCGGCTGCATGCGGCACACCCCGGCCAGGCGCGCATCCGGAGCAGCATCGACATCGGCCTGCAGCGCACACTGGAAGAGCGCGTGGCCAGCTATTTCTCGAGCCTGCCGGAGCGGACGTCGGCGGCATTGCTGGTGGTCGACAACCAGACCCTGCAGGCGCGCGCCTACGTGGGAACGCTGTCCTTCGGCGACCGCCAGCGCCTGGGCCACGTCGACATGGTTCAGGCCTGGCGCTCGCCGGGTTCGACCCTCAAGCCGTTCCTGTACGCGATGGCGCTGGATGACGGCCTGATCCACTCGGAGAGCCTGCTGGTGGACGCGCCGCAGAGCTTCGGCAGCTACCGTCCGGGCAACTTCGACATGGCGTTCAATGGCCCGATCGGCGCCTCCAGTGCGTTGCGTCTGTCGCTCAACGTACCCTCGGTGGACCTGCTGCAGCGGGTCGGCGCCGCGCGCTTTGCCGCGCGCCTGTCACACGCCGGTATCCAGCTGCGGTTTCCCGCGGGCAGCCCCCCCAATCTCTCGCTGATACTCGGTGGCACCGGCGCGAGGCTGGAAGATCTGGTCGGGGCATTCGCCGCACTGAACCGCAACGGTATCGCCGGCCGCGTGCGCTACACCGATGACGAGCCGATGATCGAGCGGCGGCTGGCGTCGCCGGGGGCGAGCTGGATCGTACGCGAGATGCTGGAGTCGAACCCGCGTCCGGGGTATGGCGTGGGCACCTTCGATGTGGGAGGGCGCCCCCGCGTTGCCTGGAAGACCGGGACCAGTTACGGCTACCGCGATGCCTGGGCCATCGGCAGCACGCGGCATTACACCGTGGGCGTATGGGTGGGGCGGCCCGACGGCACGCCCCTGCCGGGCCAGTACGGCGCGGTCACCGCGCTGCCGCTGATGTTCGAGGTGGTCGACAGTCTGCCGCGCCAGCGTGGCGATTCGGCGGCGGCACCGATGCCGGCCAGCGTCAGCCAGGGCGACATCTGCTGGCCGACCGGTGAACGCGCCGAAGGATTGCCGCCGGCCGTGTGCCAGCGGCGGATGCCGGCGTACCTGCTCGACGGCGCCGTACCGCTCACGTTCCCCGAGCGCGAAGCCCGGCGTTGGCAACCGGGCCGTCAGCGCTACCTGGCAGATGCACGCACCGGTCTACGCGTCTCGGCCGATTGTCGTCTGCCTCATGAGGAGGTGGCGCGCGAAATCGCCCGTTGGCCGGCGCTGCTGTCGCCGTGGCTGCCGAAGGCGACCCGGGAGCTGTCGCAGCTGCCGGCGCTGTCACCGGACTGCCGCGACGATGGCCGTGAGGCCAGCGTGGCGCTGCACGTGGACGGTCTGAATGACGGGGCCACGCTGGCGCGCGCGCCCAATGCCGAACACGGCGTGCGCCTGCAGCTGCGCGCGCTGGGCAGCGAGCAGGCAGTGGACTGGCTGCTGGATGGCCGCTGGATCGCACAGACCCGGGGATCTCAGCTGATGCAGCGCGAGTTCGCCGAGCCGGGCGCCCATACGCTGACCGCACTGGCCGCCGATGGCGCATGGACGCAGGTGCGTTTCAACGTCCTCCGGTAGGTGCCGGCCCCGGCCGGCACGCGATATCCGATACGCGCAGCGCTATTCCCCGATCCACCCGTCCAGCAGGTCGGCGAACTCATCGGCGTGTTCTTCCTCCTGCGCCAGGATCTCCTCGAGGATGCGCTTGGTGGTCGTGTCGCGATCACCGATGAAGTCGATCATCTCGCGATAGCTGTCGATGGCGATGCGTTCGGCGACCAGATTCTCGCGGACCATGTCACGCAGGTCGCTGCCCTCCTTGTACTCGGCATGCGAACGCGCGCTCAGCGTGTCCGGATTGAGGTCCGGCTCGCCGCCGAGCTGGACGATGCGTTCGGCCAGCTTGCCAGCATGCGCCTGTTCCTGCTGCGCATGCTCAAGGAACTCGGCCTTGACCGCATCGGCCAGCATCCCCTTGGCGGTGAAGTAATGCCGGTAGTAGCGCAGCACGCAGACATACTCGGTGGCGAGGGCGTCGTTGAGCAGCTTGATCACGGCCTCGCGGTCGGCACTGTAGCTTTCGGTGATCGCGCCATCTTCAAGATTGCGCCGCGCGCGTTCGCGCAGGACCTTGCGGTCGCTGATGCCGGGAAGCGGGTGGGCAGACGTGGTGGCGTTGGCTGGCGTATTGGACATGGCTGGCCGTTTCCTCTTGCGGTGGAAGATCAGGTGGGCAGGTGCTCCAGCACGTACTCGGCCGTGGACACTTCGAACTGCCCGGGCTGCTCGATCCAGGCCGCGCGGACGACGCCGTCGTCCACGTACAGGGCAAACCGGCGCGAGCGGATGCCCATGCCCGAAGCACTGGCATCCAGTTCCAGGCCCAGCGCGCGGGTCAGTTCGGCATTGCCGTCGGACAGCATCAGCAGGCCCTCGGGTACGTGCTGGTCAGCGGCCCAGGCCTTCATCACGAACGGATCGTTGACCGCCATGCAGTAGACCTCGATGCCGCGCTGGCGGAACGCCTCGAACTTCTCGACGAAGCCGGGCAGGTGGCGGGCCGAGCAAGTGGGGGTGAAGGCGCCGGGCACGGCGAACAGCACCACTTTGCGGGCGTCGAACAGCGAGTGCGTATCGAGCGTCTCGATGCCCTCGCGGATGCGCTTGAGGGTCACTTCCGGAATGCGGTCGCCGACATGGATGGTCATGATGGACTCCTTGCTGGGGCAGGCTAGTGGGCGGGATGGGACAGGGGCGTCAAGACATTGGAAACCCCGCGTGCAGGCCCCATCTTCAGGGGGCACGCGCCAGGGTTCCAGCCACAGCGTGGCGCAGGCCGATGGCAGGCGCATTGCGCAGGATCAGTCGGCCTCACCGGGGCCGCACGAGGGGCGGCGTAGCATCGCCGGCGCGTAGAATGAACCCGGGGCGGCGCCACCGGCGCGGCCGAAGCGAATCGAGGTAGCTGGATGGAATTCAAGGATTACTACGCCACCCTGGGGGTGGAACCGAGTGCGGGTGATGCGGAGATCAAGACTGCATACCGCCGGCTGGCACGCAAGTACCACCCGGACGTCAGCAAGGAGGCCGGGGCCGAAGACAGGTTCAAGGCGGTCAATGAAGCCTATGAGGCGCTGCGCGATCCGGAAAAGCGCGCGGCCTATGACCAGCTGCGCGCGCAGGGCTACCGGCCGGGCGAGGAATTCAATGTGCCGCCGAACTACGGTGGCGGTGGTTTCAATTTCGAGGAAGTGTTCGGCGGTGGTGGCCCCAATGGCGGCTTCAGCGACTTCTTCGAGAGTCTGTTCGCCCGCCAGCGCGGTGGCCAGGGACCGGGCCCGGGATTCAGCAGCCAGGGGCATGCACCCAACCGCGATACCCGCGCCAAGCTGTCGGTGCCGCTGGAGGCCGCCTACAACGGCGACAGCCTGCGCATCACCGTCAACGGCAGGCAGCTGGATGTGCGCGTGCCCAAGGGCATCCGTCCCGGCCAGGTGATCCGTCTGGCGGGGCAGGGCAACCACGGTGGCAACCTGCTGCTGGAGGTGGAGTACGCCGCACACCCGCAGTTCGAGGTCGATGGCCGCAACATCCTGTATTCGCTGCAGGTCACGCCCTGGCAGGCAGCGCTGGGCACCAGCATCAGCGTGCCCACGCTGGGCGGCGCGGTGGAGCTGAAGATTCCGGCCGATTCCGAAGCCGGTCGCAAGCTTCGCCTGCGCGGCCGCGGCCTGCCGGGCAATCCCGATGGCGATCAGATCGTCGAGCTGGAGATCATTGCCCCGGCCGCCACCGACGAAGCGCAGAAGAAGGCATACCGCAACCTGGCCAAGGCCTTCGGCGAA
>NZ_JAODZG010000033.1:0-37722 GCF_029835135.1 Stenotrophomonas sp. GD04145
CTGGTCACCGACCGTCCACAGGCGCTCGAGGGCGTAGAACTCACGCACGCGCGGCAGCATCACGTGGACGATCACGTCGCCCAGATCGACCAGTACCCACTCGGCTTCGCGCTCGCCCTCAACCCCGAGCGGCATCACGTCGATCTTCTTGGCGAAGCGCACGACCTCGTCGGCGATCGACTTGACGTGGCGGGTCGAAGTACCCGAGACGATCACCAGGTAATCGGCAACGCTGGACCGGCCGCGCACGTCGATCTCGACCAGGTCCTTGGCCTTCAGGTCTTCGGTGGCTTGACGGACACTGGCCAGCAGTTCCGGCACGGACGGCGGCGGGCTGGGCAGATCGACCTTGATGGTCTGGGGCTGGGTCTGGTTGCTCAAAGTGGATCGACTCGATAAACGTGGGGGCGATTATACGGGGATGGCGCGGTCGCGGCATTCACGGTGTTGCCGGATGGTACAGCCGCTGCGCGGCCACGTAGTCGGCCACCGCCGGCGGCAGCAGGGCACGCCAGGGCCCTGCCGCGGCGATCTGCGCGCGCACGGCGCTGGCCGATTCCCCGCGCAGCGGATGGTGCAGGCGCAGGATGCGGCCGGCCGGACTGGCAAACAGGTCCTGTTCGCTGTCGGCCCACCGCCCTTCCAGGACACGGCCGAGCTCGCCGTCGACCGAGGCCTGCAGTGGACTGCCCGGCCGCTCCGCCACCACGAAGTGGGCCAGGCCGAACAGCGCCTCCCACTCATGCCAGCCGGGCAGGCCCAGCAGGCTGTCGGCGCCGACCAGCCAGGCCAGGGGCCGGCTGGGACCGAGCTCGCCGCGCAGTTCGCGCAGGGTATCGACGGTGTAGGACGGGCGACCGGGAAAGCGCGCGGCCCGATCCAGTTCGTGTCGGTCCAGCAGCAGCCCCGGCTCGTCGCCGATGGCCAGCGACAGCATCATGCAGCGCTGTTCGGCGGTCGCGCCGGGAACCGGGCGGTGCGGTGGATCGGCCGCCGGCAGCATCCGCACCGCGACCTGCAGCTCATCGCGCGCGGCGCGCGCGATCGCCAGGTGTCCCAGGTGCACCGGGTCGAAGGTGCCCCCGTAATAGACCCGCAGGCTCATCGATCAGGCCCGGGCCAGCAGCCGCACGGCGCGCGGCTCGGCCACGGCCACCAGCAGGCGCTCCAGCGCCAGCCAGGCGTCGCCGTCGGCGCGCCCCTTGGCGATGCGGTCGACCAGCCCGGCCTCGGCCACGAAACGTTCCCAGCGCTTGCCTTCCGGATGCCGCTGCAGCGCACGCTTGTACGGTGCCTGCCGCGACTCCCAGATGCCGCGCGATTTCATCTCGGCGGCAAGGTTGCCACCGCGCGCCTGCACCCGCGCCAGCCCGGCACCTGCCAGCAGTTCCCGGATCACGATCGGCATCAGCGCGGCCACCGCCTCGCCTTCGCCGCGCAGGCCGGCAAGCATGCGCAGCACCGCCGCCGGTTGCCCGGAGAACGTGGCTTCCACCAGCCGGAATACGTCATAGCGGGCGGCATCGGCCACCAGCGATTCCATGCGCTCCACGTCCAGCGCGTGCCCATCGGCCAGCAGCGCCAGCTTGTCGATCTCCTGCGCCGCGGCAAGCAGATTGCCCTCCACGCGCTCGGCCAGGCGCTGCACCGCGGCCGGATCCGCGCGCAGGCCTTTGCTGCGCAGGCGCCGCTCGATCCAGTCGGGCAGTTCATGCGGCTTGATCGCCCAGGCCACCGACAGCACGCCGACCCGGCCCACCGCTTCAGCCCACTTGCCCTGGTGCGCCTTGCTCCATTCGTTGGCGGTGATCATCAGCACGACGTCCGGTGCCGGATCGGCGCAGAACCGGCTGATCACCTCGGCGCCGTCCTTGCCCGGCTTGCCACTGGGCAACCGCACTTCCACCAGGCGACGGGCACTGAACAGGCTCGGCGCGTTGAAGCTGGCGTCGAGCTGGCCCCAGTCGAAGTCGCGACCATCGGCGTCGAACACCTCGCGCTCACCGATGCCGGCGGCGCGCGCCCGCGCACGGACCGCGTCGGCGGCTTCCAGCACGCGCAGCGTCTCAGGACCGGCGATCAGGTACACCGGCGACAGCGGGGTATCAGCGCCCTGGCTGGCCAGTTGCTCCGGACGTAGTTCCATGCCGGTCCCGGTCAGGGCTTGATGGCCGGTGCCGGTGTCGGCTCGGCCGGAACCGCAGGATCGACCGGCTTCGGCGCGGACAGGCTGCCCCCCTTCGCGACTTCGGCACGGACCACGCTGTCGATGCGGCGGATGATCGAGGCCGACATTTCCCGGCGCAGTTCATCGGCCAGGATCTCGCGCTCGGTGGTGGTACCGGTCGCGTCGGTGGGCGGCGACACGTAGTCGCGCGACAGTTCGATCACCTGCTGCGGCACCAGTTCGCTGCCATCCTCGCGACGGAAGATGAAGATCACCGCGTAGCGCAGGCTGTATTCCTGCGCACGACCCTGCGAGTCGATCGCGATCGGCAGGTCGCCCCAGCGTTCGGACAACACCTGCAGCTGGGTGCTGGGTTCGTTGCCATCCTCGCTTGCCAGCTTGGCGCCGGACGCCTGCAGACTGCGGTTGAGCAGCTTGACCAGTTCACTGTACGGGGCCGTGGAGACCACCTTCACCGGCGCGGTGTCGGTCGGCAACATCAGCTTGTTGCGCAGATGGAAGCCACAGCCGGCAAGGCCGAGGACAAGAACGAGGGCAAGCAGGAGTCGGGTCATGGAGAACAGTCTGGCGGAGCCGGGCGATCACGGCAACAGACAGCGTGCCCGAGACCGCGTGAACGCAGGGCCATCAACCGCATGCCCCCCGCGTTGCTGGAACATCGGCCGCCGGGAGGGCGGCCGGTGCGGGGTACATCAGGCGGCGACGATGTTCACGATCTTGCCCGGGACGATGATGATCTTGCGCACCGTCAGGCCTTCCATGAACTTCGCTGCATTCGGCTCGGCCAGGGCCAGCGCCTCGACCTGCTCGCGAGCGGCGTCGGCGGCCACTTCGATGGTGCCGCGCAGCTTGCCGTTGACCTGCACGGCCAGGGTCAGCGCGTCGCGCACCAGCGCGCTGGCGTCGGCCTGCGGGAACGGCTGGTCCTCCAGCAGCGTCTCGCCATGGCCAAGCACCTGCCACAGGGCGTGGCTGGCATGCGGGGTGATCGGATTCAGCAGCAGCACGATGGCCTGCAGTGCTTCCTGACGCACCGCGCGGCCCTGTTCGCTGCCGTCCTCGAACTTGGCCAGCGCGTTCATCAGTTCCATCACCGCAGCGATCGCGGTGTTGAAGCTGTGGCGGCGGCCATAGTCGTCGCCGACCTTGCCGATGGTCTCGTGGGTCTTGCGGCGCAGCGCCTTCTGGCCACCGTCCAGCGCGGCCACGTCCAGCGCGGGGGCGGCACCCTCGGCGGCATGCTTCTGCACCTGGGCCCACAGGCGGCGCAGGAAGCGGGCCATGCCGTCCACGCCGGCCTCGTTCCACTCCAGCGACTGTTCCGGCGGTGCGGCGAACATCGAGAACAGGCGCACGGTGTCGGCGCCATACTTGCCGACCATCGCCTGCGGGTCCACGCCGTTGTTCTTCGACTTGGACATCTTCTCGGTGCCACCGACCACCACCGGCTGACCGTCGGCGATCAGGGTCGCGCCGGTGATGCGGCCGCGCTCGTCACGCTGCACTTCCACGTCGGCGGGATTGATCCAGTCCTTGGAACCGTCCGGGTTCGGACGGTAATAGGTCTCGGCGATCACCATGCCCTGGCACAGCAGATTGCGGGCCGGTTCGTTGCTGTCCACCATCCGCGCGTCACGCAGCAGCTTGTGGTAGAAGCGGAAGTACATCAGATGCAGGATCGCGTGCTCGATGCCACCGATGTACTGGTCCACCGGCAGCCAGTAGTTGCCGCGCTTGTCCACGGCATCACGCGCGCCCGGCGAGGTGTAGCGCGCGTAGTACCAGCTCGACTCCATGAAGGTGTCGAAGGTATCGGTCTCGCGCTCGGCTGCACCGCCGCACTCCGGGCAGGTGGTCTTGCGCCACTCCGGGTCGGTCTTGATCGGCGAACCGGTGCCGGAGAACGCGACGTCCTCCGGCAGCACCACCGGCAGCTGCTCTTCCGGCACCGGTACCGCGCCGCACTTGGCGCAGTAGATCACCGGAATCGGGCAGCCCCAGTAGCGCTGGCGGCTCACGCCCCAGTCGCGCAGGCGGTAGTTGACGCGGCGCTGCCCCTGCGCCTTGCGCTCGAAACGCTCGGCCAGGGCTTCAAAGGCGCCCTGGAAATCCAGCCCGTCGAACTCGGCCGAATTGATCAGTTCGAAGGCACGGTTCTTGTCGCTGTACCAGTCCTGCCAGCGCGCGCCATCCCAATTGCGCTCGTCGTCATTGCGCGGATCCTTCAGCGCGATGACCTGCACGATCGGCAGGCCGTACTTGTTGGCCACTTCGTTGTCGCGCTGGTCATGGCCGGGCACGGCCATCACCGCACCGGTGCCATAGCCCATCAGCACGAAGTTGGCGACCCACACCGGCACCTTCTCGCCGGTGACCGGATGGATGGCGCGCAGGCCGGTATCCATGCCGCGCTTTTCCTGGGTTTCCAGCTCGGCCTCGGACACGCCGCCCTGCTTCATTTCCGACAGCAGCGCGGCCAGTTCCGGATTGTTCTTCGCTGCGTGCAGCGCCAGCGGGTGCTCGGCGGCGATCGAGACGAAGGTCACGCCCATCACGGTGTCCGGGCGGGTGGTGAACACGCGCAGCGGATCCAGCACGCTGCCATCGACGTCGCGCACGTCGAACTGGATCTCCAGGCCCTCGGAACGACCGATCCAGTTGCGCTGCATGGTCTTGACCGATTCCGGCCAGCCGTCCAGCTCGTCCAGGCCGTCCAGCAGCTCCTGGGCGTAATCGGTAATGCGCAGGAACCACTGCGGAATCTCACGCTTCTCGACCAGCGCACCGGAACGCCAGCCACGGCCGTCGATGACCTGCTCGTTGGCCAGCACGGTCTGGTCGACCGGGTCCCAGTTCACCACCGCGTTGCGGCGGTAGGCCAGGCCCTTGCGCATCAGACGGGTGAACATGCGCTGCTCGTGGACGTAATAGTCCGGACGGCAGGTGGCGAACTCGCGCGACCAGTCGATGGCATAGCCCAGCGACTTCAGCTGGCTGCGCATGTGGTCGATGTTCTTGTAGGTCCACGCCGCCGGCGCGGTTTTGTTCTTGATCGCCGCGTTTTCCGCCGGCAGGCCGAACGCGTCCCAGCCCATCGGCTGCAGCACGTTGTGGCCGGTCATGCGCTTGTAGCGGCTGATCACGTCACCGATCGTGTAATTGCGCACGTGCCCCATGTGCAGCGCACCGGACGGGTACGGAAGCATCGACAGGCAGTAGTACTTCGGCTTGTCGGAAGTCTCGTCGACCTCGAACGCGCGGGTGGCGTCCCAGTACTGCTGGGCGGCGGATTCAACCTGCTGCGGGTCGTAGGCGTTGGGTTCAGCGCTGGTCATGGAACACGCGGATGCGGCGGCAAAGCGGTACAGCGTACCGCAGTGCGGCAAACGTCTCCAATCCTGTCCGACGGCTGTGGGCCCGGTGGCGGCCCCGCGACCGTCTCAACGGGCCCGCGACAGCGGCAGCGCCAACGCCAGCCAGACCGCCCAGCAGGCGAAGGCCAGCCGCTGCGACAGAGGCGCCGGCAGCACGCCCTGCAGGGCGAAGGCTGCCAACGCGGCAACCACACCACAGGCCAGCGCCACCCCGCCCAATGCCCGGCCCTGTGTGTCGCGCAGGCGCGCCGTGCCCATCAGCAGGGCGCCGGCAACGAAGCCCAGCACCCATACCATCCAGGCGCTGGCATGCAGCTGGCTGGCCAGCCCGTGCAGGTCATCCACATCCAGCGGCAGCACGCCCATGGCGGCGAACGCCAGGCCGGCCAGCAGCAGCATCTGGCTGCCCACACGCGGGGCCCAGCCCGCGGTGGCCGGCAGCTGCCGGCGCAGGCATTCGGCCACCACCACCGCCAGCAGGCCCGGCAGCATGAAGCCCAGCAGATTGAAGCCCAGGGCATGCGGCACCCCCTGCGCGCCCAGCAACGCCACCGGATGGCGGGCCTGCGCGTAGCCGTCGAGGCCGGCACCGAAGCCGAGGACCGCAGCCACGAAGACGAGTGCGGCGATCACGCCCGACAGGCGCAGCAAGGGG
Organism: Stenotrophomonas sp. GD04145; assembly: GCF_029835135.1. Taxonomy (NCBI): domain Bacteria; kingdom Pseudomonadati; phylum Pseudomonadota; class Gammaproteobacteria; order Lysobacterales; family Lysobacteraceae; genus Stenotrophomonas; species Stenotrophomonas sp. GD04145. The sequence continues at coordinate 6,218 of NZ_JAODZG010000033.1, forward strand.
GACGGCGACGACATGCAGGCTCCACGACAGCGGCAACAGGAAGGCTGCATTGTCGGCCATTTGCAGCGGCCCGGGTTGAGACGAGCAGGTTCCGCCACCATAGAATCCCTCTCCAGATGCCAAGCGATGCCTCCTCCATGACCGAGACGACCTACGTATTCGACGCCACCACTGCGACCTTCGAGGCCGAAGTCCTGCAGAAGTCGCTGCAGACGCCGGTGCTGGTCGATTTCTGGGCCACCTGGTGCGGTCCGTGCAAGACCCTGGGACCGATGCTGGAAAAGCTGGCCGGCGAGTACAACGGCGCCTTCGAGCTGGCCAAGGTCGATGTCGACAAGGAACAGCAGATCGCTGCCGCCTTCCAGATCCGCTCGGTGCCGACCGTGTTCCTGGTCAAGGACGGGCAGCTGGTGGACGGCTTCCCCGGCGCCATCCCGGAGGGCCAGCTGCGCGAGTTCCTCGCCCAGCACGGCATCGTCCCCGCTGATGTCGGCGATACCGTCAGCGAGGAGGAGGCACCGCTGGACCCGCAGGCACAGGTGGACGTGCTGCGCGCGCAGATCGCCGCCGAACCGGACAAGGACGAGCTGAAGCTCGACCTGGCCCTGGCCCTGCTGCAGATCGGCGGCGTGGATGAAGCCGGTACGCTGATCGACCGCCTGCCAGCCAACCTGGCCACCGACGACCGCGCCGTGCGCGCCCGTGCACGCCTGGCCTTCGCGTCCGCACTCAAGGACGCCCCGGCCGCCGAGGTGCTCGAATCACGCATCGCCGCCGATGGCAGCGACCTCAAGGCGCGCCATCTGCGCGGCGTGCAGCTGCTGCTGGAGGGCCAGGACGAGGCGGCCCTGGCCCAGTTCCTGGAAATGCTGCGGATCGACCGCGGTTTCGAGGACGGATTGCCGCGCAGGACCCTGATCGACGCCTTCAATGTGATCTCCGAGGAGGACCTGGTCGGGCAGTACCGCAGGAAGATGGCCTCGCTGCTGTTCTGAACGGAAGCCTGTCCCGTTCAGAATCCCTGCACTGAACGCGGGCGATAATGTGATCGATGGCGGCCGTTCGGCCGCCGCGATCCATTCGGGGGGATGAGGGTCGGGGCCATTGGGTCTTGCTGCTGCGCCTCCGCATTGCCGGGACTGCAAACTGTGACCTTCGTCCGCACTTCGCCTTTCATTACGCGCCTCCAACGTGTCCTGCTGTGCGCCCTCCTGCTGCTGCCGGCCATCGCCGCCGCACAGGACTGGAACTACCGGGTCCGTCCCGGTGACACCCTCTGGGACCTGGGTGGCCTGTACCTGAAGCCTTCCGTGCCCTGGCAACAGCTGCAGCAGCACAACCGCATCGCCAATCCCTATCAGCTGCCGCCGGGCCAGCTGCTGCGCTTCCCGATCAGCTGGCTGCGCACCGAGCCTGCGCCGGCACGGGTCCTGTCCGTGCGCGGCAAGGTCGGGCTGGTGGGCGGCGATGGCAGCGCCACCCGCGCGGTGCGGGCCGGAGAGCAGCTGCGCATCGGCGACACCGTGGAAACCGAAGGCGACTCCAGCATCACCCTCGAATTCGCCGATGCCTCGCGGTTGCAGCTGCGCGAGTATTCGCGCCTGCGCCTGGACCAGCTCAGCCGCTACGGCCGAACCGGCATGGTCGATACCCGCCTGCGCCTGCAGCAGGGCCGCGCCAGCAACCGGGTCACCCCGGCACGCGGCCCGGCATCGCGCTACATCATCGATGCGCCGACGGCGACCAGCAGCGTGCGCGGCACGGTCTTCCGCGTCAGCGCCGGCGATGGCGATGCCGGCCGGATCGGTGCCACCGAAGTGCTGGAAGGACGGGTGCAGGTCGCCAACACCCACGGCCAGCGCCTTGTCCGTCCGGGCCAGGCCAGCCGCAACGCCAGCGCCGACAAGGCGCCCGCCGCCGTGGCCGCGCTGCTGCCGGCGCCGACGCTGCGCCAGGATGAGCTGAGACTGGCCCCCCTGCCGAGCCTGCTGGCCTGGGACCCGGTCGCCGGGGCCGACCACTACCGGGTGGAGGTGGTGCAGGCGGCCACCCCGGAAATCCTGCTGTTCGCCGCCACCACCGCCGACACGCGACTGGCGATCGGCGATCTGCCGCCCGGCGAGCTGCGTGTGCTGCTGCGTGCGGTCGACGCACAGGGCGTGGAGGGCCTGGACGCCAGTGCCGACTTCGAACTCAGCGACCAACCGCCGCCGCCGTTGACCGTCTCTCCGCTGCACGGCCAGACCGTCAACAGCGATCGCCCCCGGTTCCGCTGGACCCAGGCCCCGGGCGCGAGCAGCAGCGTGCTGCAGGTCGCTGCAGAACCGACGTTCACGCAGCCGCTGCAGGAGCAGGCCAGCACCGGTACCGACCTGCGCCTGGCGCAGCCCCTGCCGCCGGGCCAGTACTACTGGCGCGTTGCCTCGCGCGATGACAACGGCCACCAGGGGCGCTATGGACAAGCGCTGCCACTGCAGCTGACCAACGAACCGGTGGACCCTGCCCTGCAGCCGCCCGAGGCGGCGCATGGCCAACTGACCCTGCGCTGGCAGGCCGGCAGCGAAGGCCAGCGCTACCGCGTGCAGGTGGATCGTCGTGGCGACTTCGCCAGCCCGATGCTCGATGAAACCGTCGAGCAGCCCCAGGTCAGCTTCAAGCGGCCATGGAGCGGCACCCTGCACGTGCGCGTGCAGTACATCGACGACGACGGGCACGCAGGCGATTTCTCGCCCGCGCAGCAGGTCAAGCTGCCCTGCCGCCTGTGCTACGGCGCCGGCGGCGGCGGTGCGCTGCTGCTCTGGCTGTTGTTATGAGGCGTTCGCCGCTTCCATGGTCCCGACGGATCGCACTGGCCGTGCTGGCCGGTGTGCTGACGGCCGTGGCCAGCCATGGCCAGTGGCTGTGGCGCCAGGATGAAGCGGCCTACGACGCGATGGTCGGCGGCTGGGACTATCGACCCGACCCCAGCGTGCTGATCATCGCCATCGACGAAGGCAGCCTGCAGCGCATCGGCCAATGGCCATGGCCGCGCTCGGTACATGCGCGCCTGCTTGATCGCCTTACCGACGCCGGCGCCGAACGCATCGCACTGGACCTGATGCTGTCCGAACCCGACCGCCGCGACAGCCGCCAGGACGAAATCCTGGCCGCCGCGATCCGGCGCAATGGCCACGTCGTACTGCCCGTGCTGGCGGCGCCGGCAGCCGGCGACCGCATGGCCGAGGAACTGCTGCCCATTCCACTGATCGCGGCCAGCGCTGCGGCGATCGGCCACAGCGATGTCGAAGTGGATGGCGATGGCGTCGCCCGTGGGGTGTACCTGCGCGCCGGCATCGGCCAGCCGCATTGGCCTGCGCTGGGCCTGGCCCTGGCCGGACTGCCCGCCAGCGCGATCGACGGCCTGCCGGATCCCGAGCCGGAGGTCGATTCCCCCTATCAGTGGCGCCGCGACGATTACGTGCGGGTGCGCTACGCCGGCCCGCCGGAACGATTGCCGCAGGTGTCCTATGCCGACGTGCTCGAGGGCCACGTGGACATGGCGATGCTGCATGGGCGACGCATCGTGGTCGGCATGACCGCCAGCGGCATCGCCCCGCGCCTGCTCACGCCGACCACGCGCGAGTACTGGATGAGCGGCAGCGAGTACCAGGCCAACATCGCCTCGATGCTGCTGCAGGGCAGGCAGATCCACGTCCTGCCACGGCTCTGCCAGGACGCCATCGGTGGCCTGCTGGTGGCGCTGTGCGTGATCCTCCTCGGTCTGCGCCTGCCGTGGCTGACGGCGCTCTGTTCGCTGCCGCTGGCCCCGCTGCTGAGCTGGGCGCTGCTGCGCGCCGGCAACCTGTGGTGGGCACCGGCCAGCGCGATGCTGGGCATCGTGCTGGTGCTGCTGGCCTGGGCGATATGGCGGATCGCGGCCTGGCACCGGCTGGCCAACCGTGACGCGCTGACCGGCCTGGGCAACCGGCTGCGTTTCGAACAGTCGCTGCAGCAGGAATGCGATGCCGCACGGCGCAGCGGCAAGCCGCTCACGCTCGCGCTGATCGACGTCGATCACTTCAAGCACCACAACGACCGTCACGGTCACCAGGTCGGCGATCGCGTACTGCGCGAAGTGGCGCGGCAGATCGCCGCGCACGCGCGTCGCCCGCGCGACAAGGCGGCACGCTACGGCGGCGACGAGTTCGCGCTGGTGCTGCCGGATACGCCGGCCGAGGGCGCGCGGCAGGTGATCGAAGACCTCATCCAGAGCATCCGCGCCCTGCCCGCACCAGGCGAAGGCCATGACGGCGGCATCACCCTGACCATCGGCGTCTATACCCGCATCCCCAATGGCGAGCTGCAACCCCATCATTTCGTGGAAGGTGCCGACGCGGCGCTGTACCAGGCCAAGGCCAATGGTCGCGACGGCTACGTGATCGACGCCGCAGGGTGACACGCGCCGCGCCGCGCACAGCTACAACATACGCATGCGAATGGTTAGACTTGGGGCCCGCCCTCCGCCCTCGCGATGCACATGAACGCCCGCCTGTTCCGTTTCGGCATCAACCTGTGGCCGCCCTTCCTGTTCACCGGCATCCACGTCACCCGGGTCAGCCCGGACTACCGGCAGATCGACGTCGAGCTGCGCCAGCGCTTCTGGAACCGCAACTACGTGGGCACCCACTTCGGTGGCAGCCTGTTCGCGATGACCGACCCGTTCTGGATGCTGGGCCTGCTGCATATCCTCGGCCGCGACTACTACGTGTGGGACCGCGCCGGCGCGATCGACTTCCTCAAGCCGGGGCGCGGCACCGTGCGCACGTCGTTCCGCATCGACGATGCGCTGCTGGACGAACTGCGCGCCGACGCTGCCGGCGGCGGCAAAGTGCTGCGCTGGTTCAGCAACGATGTGGTCGATGAAAGCGGCGAGGTGGTCGCCCAGGTGCGCAAGCAGGTCTACCTGCGGCTGAAGCCGCACGCACGCTGATCCCGGCCGCATTCCCCTGCATCATCGGCAAGCACTGGCCGCTACAATGCGCCCATGTCGCTCGAAGCCCCCTCCCTGGTCCCCCGCCCCTCCCTGCAGCGCCTGTTCCTGACCGGCCTGCTGACCCTGCTGCCGATCTGGCTCACCTGGGTCGTGGTCAAATTCGTGTTCGTACTGCTGTCGGGTATTTCAAGCCCGCTGGTGGTGCCCCTGTCGGAGCAGATCGCGACCAGCTTCCCGCATTACCTGGGCTGGGTGCGCGCGGAGTGGATCCAGAACACCATCGCGCTGCTGGCCACGCTGCTGGTGATCCTGGCCGTGGGCGTGGCCAGCCGCCGCGTGCTCGGCCAGCGCCTGCTGCGCTGGATCGGCGCGGTGATCAAGCGGATCCCGCTGGCCAGCATCATCTACGACAGCGCCAAGAAGCTGCTGGACATGCTGCAGACCGAACCCGGCAGCACGCAGCGCGTCGTGCTGATCGACTTCCCGCACCGCGACATGAAATCGGTCGGCCTGGTCACGCGGGTGATCAAGGAACACGGTACCGACCGCGAACTGGCAGCGGTGTACGTGCCGACCACGCCGAACCCGACCTCCGGCTATCTTGAAATCGTGCCGGTGGAACTGCTCACACCCACCGACTGGACCGTGGACCAGGCGATGAGCTTCATCATTTCCGGTGGTGCTGTGGCGCCAGCCAGCGTGCCGTTCACCCGCGCGGGCGAACGCACCGAATGAGCACGACGCCGGTCGAGCGCCCGCTGCAGGACCGCGCGGTCCTGCTGTTCATCGTGCTGGCCGCGTTCTTCTGCGGCAATGCCGTGCTGGCCGAGCTGATCGGAGTGAAGATCTTCGCGCTGGAAGACACGCTCGGCATCGACCCGCTGAACTGGAACCTGTTCGGCCAGACCGGATCGTTGAGCTTCACCGCCGGCACACTGCTGTGGCCGGTGGTGTTCATCATGACCGACACCATCAACGAGTTCTTCGGCAAGCGCGGGGTGCGTTTCATCTCGTGGTTGGCGGTGGTGCTGATCGCCTACGGCTTCCTGTTCGCTTTCGCGGCGATCTCGCTGGCGCCGGCCAGCTGGTGGGTCACCTCGATGAACGCCCATGGCGTGCCCGACTACCAGGCCGCGTTCGCAGCGGTGTTCGGCCAGGGCATGTGGACCATTGCCGGTTCGCTGGTGGCCTTCCTGCTCGGCCAGCTGATCGACGTGGCCGTGTTCCACAGGATCCGGCAGGCCACCGGCGAGCGCCACGTCTGGTTGCGCGCTACCGGTTCCACCGCGGTGTCGCAGCTGGTGGACAGCTTCGTGGTGATCTGGATCGCTTTCGTGCTCGGCCCGCAGCAGTGGCCGACATCGCTGTTCCTGGCGGTGAGCAGCGTCAACTACGTCTACAAGATGGGCTTTGCGATCGCCCTGATTCCCCTGCTGTACCTGATGCGCCGTGCGATCACCCGATACCTGGGTGTCGAGCGCGCGGCCGCGCTGCGGGCTGCGGCCGCGGCTGACTGAAGGCCCAGCGGGCGCCAGCTGACTGCGCCCCCGCGCTGGCCGTACGCGGCCGGATCGTGCAAGCTCCACGGTCTGTGTTCCACGGAAGCTCCTGATGCCGTATTCCACCCGCGCCCTGGCCGCCGCCATTGCCGCGTTGTTCCTGTTCAGCGCCGTTCCGTCGGCCGAAGCTGCGAAGAAGAAGGCCAGCCGGCCCGCTGCGACGCAGAGCCGTCCGGCGGCCAAGCCCAAGGCGCGGCCCAGCACGCGCGCCACCGCACCGGCACGCAGCGCCACCCGCTCCCCCGCGCGCCCGGTCGCCGCCGCCCGCACTGTGCCCAAAACGGTCCAGCTGGAGCGCCTCTATGACGAATACTGGGATGCGTCGATGCGGTTGAACCCGCTGCAGGCGACCTTCCAGGGCGAAACCCGCTACAACGACCAGCTGCCGAACATCCTGTCCGCGGCGTGGCGCCAGCAGTCGCATGACTTCACCGTAGAGTGGCTGGGCAAGGTCGAGAAGATCGGCAGCGACGGCCTGCAGGGCCAGGACCTGCTGAGCTACGAGATCTTCGTGCGCGACGCGCGCGCGACCTTGGCCGCCGAGCCGTATCCCAGCTGGATGATGCCGATCAGCCAGTACTACAACGTCGGCAGCATCATGGCCATTCTCGGTGCCGGCGCGGGTGCGCAGCCGTTCAATACCGTGCAGGACTACGACACCTGGTCGCGCCGCTCGCTGGGCATTCCGGCGCTGTTCGACCAGGCCATCGACAACATGCGCCAGGGCATGAAGGCCGGTGTGGTGCAGCCGCGCGACCTGATGGAAAAAGTGCTGCCGCAGCTGGATGCGGTGATCAAGCCGACCGCCGAGGAAAGCATCTTCTGGTCGCCGATCCGGACCATGCCGGAGTCGATTTCCGCCGAGGACAAGGCGCGCATCAGTGCCGAGTACAAGCGCATGATCGAACTGCGCATCATGCCGTCCTACCGCGCCCTGCGCGGCTTCATCGCCACCGAGTACCTGCCGGCCACGCGGACCAGCAGCGGTCTGGGGGCCCTGCCCAATGGCCAGGCGTGGTACGCCAACCTGATCGTGCAGACCACGGCCAGCGAACAGACACCCGCGCAATGGCATGCGCTCGGCGAACAGCGCGTGCAGGAGCTGCAGGCGCAGATCGCCGCAGTGATGAAGGATGCGAAGCTGCGCGGCACGCCGACCAAGCTTCTGCGCAGCATGCGCAGTGATCGCCAGTTCCAGTATGGCGACGCCAACGCGCTGCTCGGCCGCTACCGCCAGGTGCAGCAGCAGGTCGCCACGCGCCTGCCGCAGGTGCTCGACACGCTGCCGAAGGCTGCCCTGGACATCCGTGCAGTGGAGCCCGAGCGTGCGCTCACCGCGGCCGCGGCCTCCTACCAGCCGACACAGCCCGGCGAGGCCGGGGTGCTGTATGTGAACACCCGCGACCTGCCCAGCCGCAAGCGCTGGAACGTGCCGGTGCAGTACCTGCATGAAGGCATCCCCGGCCACCACGTGCAGCTGGGTCTGCAGCAGGAGCTGGCCAAGCAGCCGCGCTTCCGGCGTGCCGGCGGCGACCTGGCCTTCATCGAAGGCTGGGGCCTGTACTCGGAAACGCTGGGGGAAACGCTGGGCGTCTACACCGATCCCTACGACCGCATCGGCTATCTCTCCTCGCGCCTGCTGCGCGCAGCGCGCGTGGTCGCCGACACCGGCGTGCATGCTCAGGGCTGGAGCAAGCAGCAGGCCGTCGCCTACCTGCAGAAAACCGTGGACATGAGCAGCGACGATGCCAATGCCGAAGTGGAGCGGATCATGGCCCAGCCCGCGCAGGCACTGTCCAACGTGGCCGGCCTGACCACCCTGCTGGCACTCCGCGACAAGGCCCAGGCACGCCAGGGTGCGGCATTCGATCTGCGCCGTTTCCATGCCGAACTGCTGAAGGACGGCTCGATGCCGCTGGACGTGCTGGAGCGGAAGATGGAACGATGGCTGTCACAACCGCCGGGGGCCGCGCCGGCCCCCTGATCGCCACGGAGCCCTCATGCGTCCCGCCACCGTCGTGTTCGCTGCCGTACTGGCCCTGCTGCGGCAGGCCGCGCCTGCCGCACCGGCGGTGATGCCACCGGATGCGGGCATCGATGGCCTGATGCAGGCCTACGATGGCCAGGTGCCGGGAGCAGCGGTACTGGTGCTGCACGACGGGCAGGCGGTGTTCCGCCGCGGGTACGGCCTGGCGGTGGTCGAAGATGGCACCGCGGTGACCGCGGCCAGCAATTTCCGGCTGGCCTCGGTGAGCAAGCAGTTCACCGCCGCCGCCGTGCTGCTGCTGGTGGAAGAGGGCCGCCTGGGCCTGGACCAGCCAGTGCGACGCTGGCTGCCGGAACTTCCCACTGCGGCCTCCTCCGTCACCCTCCGTCACCTGCTGTCGCATACCAGCGGTCTGCCCGACTATGAGGACATGATGGACCCCACCGACAGCCGCCAGGTGCACGACGCGGACGTGCTGGCGCTGCTCGCGCGCGAGGACCGGCTGGATTTCACACCGGGCACTGCGTACCGCTACAGCAACAGCGGTTATGCGCTGCTGGCGCTGATCGTCGGTCGCGCGTCTGGCCAGGATTTCGCCACCTTCCTGCAGCAGCGGATCTTCGGCCCGCTGCACATGACCCACACCGTCGCCCACCAGGACGGCGTCGATACGGTCACTGCGCGGGCCTACGGCTACAGCTGGCTCGACGGTCGCTGGCAGCGCACCGACCAGAGCACCACCAGTGCCGTGCTGGGTGATGGTGGCATCTATTCCTCGCTGGACGACCTCGCCCGCTGGGATGCCGCACTGTACGACGACCGCCTGCTGTCAGCCGCATCGCGGCAGGCGATGTTCAGCCCGGCCACCGCAACCACCGAACCGGACGTACCGCATTACGGCTTCGGCTGGCGCCTCAACGGCCGCATGCAGTGGCACAGCGGGGAAAGCATCGGCTTCCGCAACGTCATCCTGCGCTATCCGGACCGGCATCTGACAGTGATCGTGCTGAGCAACCGCAACGACCCCGAACCCTATCCGCTGGCGCTGAAGATCGCCCAGCGCTGGCTGGACATCCTGCAATGACCGACGATCCGACCGCCCTGCTGGGCATCCATCATGCCGCGCTGATCTGCAGCGACTATGCGCGCTCGAAGGATTTCTACGTGCGCATCCTCGGCCTGCGCGTACTGGCCGAGAACCACCGTGCCGCGCGCGATTCGTGGAAGCTGGACCTGGCACTGCCCGATGGCGGCCAGCTGGAACTGTTCTCGTTCCCGTCACCACCGCCCCGGCCCAGCCGCCCGGAGGCACAGGGCCTGCGTCACCTGGCCTTCCGCGTGGCCGCGCTGGAGCCATTCATCCAGCGCCTGGCCAGCTGCGGCGTGGACTGCGAACCGGTCCGCGTGGACGAATACACCGGCCGCCGCTTCACCTTCTTCGCCGACCCGGACGGCCTGCCGCTGGAACTCTACGAAGTCGGCTGATGGCTCGGGGTCAGATCCCTTTTCCATCGGGAAAGGATCTGGCCCCACTCACCTGCTCGACCCGGCACCCCCTTCCCCATACCCCGCCGAATGGGTATACAGTCGGCGTGTACCGGCACCGTGCCGGAATGAACCCTGGGAGGGGACCATGCGCAAGACCTTCAAGACCCTGCTGCTGGCGCTGCCGCTGTGCCTGGCGGCGCTCTCGGCGCAGGCCGCCGATGGCGCGGCCGGCCGCTGGAAGACCATCGACGACAAGACCGGCCAGGTGAAGTCCATCGTCGAGATCAGCCAGGCCGCCAACGGCACGCTGTCCGGCAAGGTGGTGGACATCCTGCACTCGGACAAGGGTCCGAACCCGGTCTGCGATGGCTGTGAGGGTGCCAACAGGAACAAACCGGTGAAGGGCATGACCATCCTCTGGAACCTGAAGGCCGACGGCGCCAGCAAGTGGTCCGGCGGCACCATCCTCGACCCCGCCAACGGCAAGACCTACAAGTCGAAGATGGAACTGCAGCCGGGTGGCAACAAGCTGGACGTCTCCGGCTGCATCGCCTTCATCTGCCGGGCGCAGACCTGGGTACGCGAGTAAGCCACCGGCCCGTCCGTGCATTCCCGTGACCCGGCCCCGGCCGGGTCACCTCGTTGCGGGCATGCGATAATCTGCGGTTCCCCTCGGCTTCACCCCGCGACCATGACCCGTACCGCGCTCGTCACCACCGCCCTGCCCTACGCCAACGGCCCGCTGCATCTGGGCCATCTGGTCGGCTACATCCAGGCCGACATCTGGGTACGTGCACGGCGAATGAGCGGCGGCAGGACCTGGTTCGTCTGCGCCGATGACACCCATGGCACGCCGATCATGCTCGCAGCCGAGAAGGCCGGGGTAACCCCGGAGGCCTTCATCGCCAGCATCCAGGCCAGCCATGAACGTGATTTCGCCGAATTCGGCGTGGCCTTCGATCACTACGATTCGACCAATTCGGCAGCCAACCAGGCGCTGACCGAGGCGTTCTACCTGAAGCTGGAAGCGGCCGGCCACATCAGCCGCCGTTCGGTGGCCCAGTTCTACGACCCGGCCAAGGGCATGTTCCTGCCGGACCGCTACATCAAGGGCATCTGCCCGAACTGCGGCAGCGCCGACCAGTACGGCGACAACTGCGAAGTCTGTGGCGCGACCTACAGCCCCACCGATCTGAAGGAGCCGAAATCGGTGATCTCCGGCGCTACGCCCGAGATCCGGGATTCGGAGCACTTCTTCTTCGAGGTCGGCCGCTTCGAGGGCTTCCTGCGCGAATGGCTGGCCGGCGACGTCGCGCTGCCCGGGGTGAAAGCCAAGCTGATGGAGTGGCTGGACGCGGAGGGCGGCCTGCGCGCGTGGGACATCTCGCGTGACGCGCCGTACTTCGGCTTCCAGATCCCGGGCCATCCGGGCAAGTACTTCTACGTCTGGCTGGACGCGCCGATCGGCTACCTGTCCAGCTTCCAGACCCTGTGCGGCACGCTCGGCGAGGATTTCCAAGCCCACCTGCGCGCCGGCACCGCCACCGAGCTGCACCACTTCATCGGCAAGGACATCGTCAATTTCCATGGCCTGTTCTGGCCGGCGGTGCTGCACGGCACCGGCCACCGCGCGCCGACCCGCCTGCACGTCAACGGCTATCTGACCGTTGACGGCGCCAAGATGAGCAAGTCGCGCGGCACCTTCGTGATGGCGCGCACCTTCCTCGATGCAGGACTGGAACCGGAAGCGCTGCGCTACTACTACGCGGCCAAGTCCGGCGGTGGCGTCGACGACCTCGACCTGAACCTGGGTGACTTCGTCGCCCGCGTCAACGCTGATCTGGTCGGCAAGTTCGTCAACCTGGCCAGCCGCTGCGCGGGCTTCATCAGCAAGCGTTTCGACGGCCTGCTCGCCGCGCAGCTGCCCGATGCCGCCCAGTACCAGCGCTTCATCGACAGCCTGGCGCCGATCCGCGAAGCCTACGAGCGCAACGATCCGGCGGCGGCGATCCGCCTGACCATGACCCTGGCCGACGAAGCCAACCGCTACATCGACGACGTCAAGCCGTGGGTGATCGCCAAGCAGGAAGGCGCCGACGCGCAGCTGCAGGCCGTGTGCAGCCAGGGCCTGAACCTGTTCCGTGTACTGGTCACCGCACTGAAGCCGGTACTGCCTTCCACCGCCGCCCAGGCCGAGGCGTTCCTGGCCGCGCCAGTGGCCGACTGGACCGACCTGGCGCAGCCGCTGCTGGCCCATCGAATCGCTGACTACACCCCACTGTTCACCCGTATCGACCCGAAGAAGATTGACGCCATGATCGACGCCTCCAAGGACACCCTGCAGCCGACCGCCGCTGCCCCCGCCGCCAAGGCCGACGCTGCCAAGCCGGCGGCTGCCGTGCCGGCCAGTGCCGCAACGGCCAGCGCCGAGGCACCGGCCTACATCGGCATCGACGACTTCGCCAAGCTCGACCTGCGCATCGGCAAGGTGCTGGTGTGCGAGTTCGTGGAGGGTTCGGACAAGCTGCTGCGCTTCGAGCTGGATGCCGGCGAACTGGGCAAACGGCAGATCTTCTCCGGCATCCGTGCCAGCTACGGCGAGCCGGAAGCGCTGGTCGGCCGCAGCGTCGTGTTCATAGCCAACCTGGCCCCGCGCAAGATGCGCTTCGGCCTGAGTGAAGGCATGATCCTGTCGGCAGGTTTCGATGGTGGCGCGCTGGCGCTGCTGGACGCCGACAGCGGCGCGCAGCCGGGCATGCCGGTCCGCTGATGCACTGCGCGGGTGCGGCCACGGCCGCTCCCGCCGGTCACGGCAACGACGGGACGCACCACGGGAGGCATCGGAATGGAACTGGCGCTGTTCGACTTCGACCATACCGTCACCACCTGCGATACCTATGGCCGCTTCCTGCGCCGCGTGGCCACCGCCGAGCAGCTTGCGCAGGCGTGGTGGAAGGTGGGTCCGTGGCTGGCGGCGTACCGGCTGAAACTGATCTCGGCCGAACGCATCCGCGCCCGCGTCACCCGCCTCACCTTCAGCGAGCGCCACGCCGACGACATCGCAGCGCTGGCCACCGGCTTCTCGCGCGAGTTCCTGCCCGAGGTGGTGCGCCCGGAAATGCTGGAACAGATCCGCTGGCACAAGGAACAGCAGCACACCGTGGTGGTCGTGTCCGGTTCGCTGGATCTGTACCTGCGTCCCTGGTGCGAAACGCTGGGTCTTGAACTGATCTGCAACCGCCTTGAAAGCCGGGACGGACGCCTGACCGGCCGGTACCACGGCGGCGATTGCGGTCCTCGCAAGGTCGAGCAGATCCGTCGCCGTTTCGATCTGTCGCGTTACACGCGCATCCACGCTTATGGCGACAGCGCAGAGGACCGGCCGATGCTGGCCCTCGCCCACGAACGTTGGTTCCGTGGCAAACCCCTGAAATGATCCATACGCGCAGCCTTCGCCACGCATGAGCCTGATTCCGCCGCTGACCGAACGCCTGGACCGACTGTTGCCGCAGACGCAATGCGGACAATGCGGCTATGACGGTTGCCGCCCCTATGCGCAGGCGATGGCGCGCGGCGAGGCGGGCGTGGACCGCTGCCCGCCGGGCGGCGATGCGGGCGCGCGTGCACTGGCCCAGGTACTGGGTGTGCCGGCACTGCCGTTTGATCGTACGCGCGGCGAACACAAGGCGCCGCAGGTTGCGGTGATCGTCGAGGCCGACTGCATCGGCTGCACCAAGTGCATCCAGGCCTGCCCGGTGGACGCGATCGTCGGCGGCGCGAAGTACATGCATACCGTGATCGCCGACCTGTGCACGGGCTGCGAGTTGTGCATTCCACCGTGTCCGGTGGACTGCATCGTGCTGCGGGAACGGTAGCGGTGCCAGCTCCCTTCCGGCAGGAAAGGGAGCTGACACCCGCCCGCCGTTACGGCACGGCCGCCGTCACCACGATCTCGACCTTCCACTCGGCGTGTGCCAGCTTGGCTTCGACCGTGGCACGGGCCGGGGTCGCACCCTCGACCACCCATTCGTCCCATGCCTTGTTCATGCCGTCGAAGTCGGCCATGTCGGCCAGGAACACTTCCGCGCGCAGCACATGCTGGCGATCACTGGCCACCAGTGCCAGCAGCTTGTCGATCTCGGCCAGCACCTGCCGGGTCTGTCCGGTGATGTCCTGGCTGGTGTCCTCCGGAATCTGGCCGGAGAGGTAGGCAACCTTGTTGTACACGGTCATTTCGGACATGCGCGGTCCGACGTCGTAACGCTCCATCATGGGCGTGGCTCCTGCGGGTGATCAGGCCTGCATTGTCCTCCAAACCGGCGGCGGGTGGGGCTCCTGCACCACCGCTGTTCAAATGCCTTCGAGAGGCGCACGATGCGCCACGCCCGCGTTGACACCGCCCTCGCCCTTCCTGCCGCACCCTTGCGCCGATGACCGTCCCTTCCGATCCCGCAACCGCTCCGTCCATCCCGGTCTGGAAGCGGCTGCTTACCATCTTCGTTCCCCTGCTGATCCTGGCCCTGGCCCTGCATGGCCTGGCCGGCGAGTTCGACGAACATGGCTACCGCGCCATCCGCCAGGCGTTCCATGCACTCAGCGCAACGCAGATCGCACTGACCGTGACGCTGGGCCTGGCCAGTTATGCCTGCCTGATCGGCTTCGATGCCATCGGCCTGCGACGCAGCGGCATCCGCGTGCATCCCGCGCGCATCGGCATCACCGCGTTTCTCGCCCACACCCTGGGCCAGACCGTCGGCTTTGCGGCCTTGACCGGCGGCGCGGTGCGCCTGCGGGGCTATCGCGGTGCCGGGCTGGATCTGGCCCAGATCGGCCAGGTCGTGCTGATGAGCACGCTCGGTTTCATGTTCGGTGCATGGCTGTTGATCGGCCTGGCGTTATGCCTGGAACCCTCAGCGGCGGCGCTGGCGCTGCCGTTGGATTCCGGCGCCGTGCGCGCGGTCGGCATTGCCGCCCTGCTCGCCTATCTGGCCACGGTGCTGCTGGTCGGCCGCAGCGGACGCCAGTTCCGTGTGTTCGGCCACGCCCTGTGGCTGCCCGACCGGCTGACCACGCTCGGCGTCACCGCGCTCAGCGTGATCGAACTGGTGCTGGCCAGCGCAGCGTTCTACGTGCTGCTTCCGGACTCCACGCCCACCGGGCTTCCCGGCTTCGTCGGCCTGTACCTGGTGGCGGTGCTGGCAGGCCTGGTCTCGACCGTTCCGGCCGGCCTGGGCGTGTTCGAGTGGAGCCTGCTCAAGCTGCTGCCGCAGGTGGCACCGGCGGCGGTGCTGGCGGCCGCGCTGATCTACCGCGTCACCTACTACGTCCTGCCGCTGCTGCTGGCCACCGTGCTCGCGCTTGCGCCTGCACTGCGGCGACCGCTGCGGGCCAGCGCCGGCGCCACCCGCGCCGGCTGGAACGCGCTGCGCCCCTGGCTGCCGCAGATCATCGCGCTGGCGGCTTTCAGCATCGGCGCCGCCCTGGTCATCGATGGCACCTTGCCGACCCCGCGTCGCCATCTGCTCAATGCATCGCTGCCGATCCTGGAAACATCGCACCTGATCGGAAGTCTTGGCGGTGTCGCCCTGCTGCTGATCGGCCAGGGCCTGGCCCGGCGCAGCCACGCCGCGTGGATGCTGGCGATGGCGGTCTGCGTGATCACGCCGCTGCCGCTGTGGCTGCGCGGCGGTCAACCGTTGATCGCGGTATCGGCCGTACTGGTCGCGATGGCACTGTGGGCCGCACGCCGTGAGTTCTACCGCCAGGGTGCGCTGCTGGATGAGGCGTGGTCGTGGCCATGGTTGCGCAACCTGGGGCTGGTCCTGGTCGCGGTCACCTGGCTGCTGTTCTTCACGTACAGCCATGTCGAGTACCAGAACGAACTCTGGTGGCAGTTCGCACTGTCCGGCAACGCACCGCGTGCGCTGCGTGCGCTGCTGGTGGTAGCCATCGCCCTGGTGATGTTCGGCCTCGCTCGCCTGCTGCACAGCACGCGCAGCCCGCTGCCGGCCGCTGACGAAGCCACGCTGCAGGCGTTGGCACCGGTGCTGGCCAGCGCCACCGACACCCAGGCCTGCCTGGTGCTGACCGCCGACAAGGCAGTGCTGCGCGACGATGCCCGGCAGGGCTTCGTGATGATGCAGCGCTACGGCGGCTCGTTGATCGCGATGGGTGATCCGGTCGGCCCGCCGGAGGTCGCACGTGCGTTGATCTGGCGTTTCCGTGAGGAAGCCGACCGCCTCGGCCTGCGCCCGGTGTTCTACCAGGTGGGCGAAGCCTACTGGCAGACCTATCTGGATCTCGGCCTGGGCCTGGTCAAGCTGGGCGAGGAAGCGATCGTGCCGCTGCACGACTTCGGTCTGGAAGGCCGCGAACGCGCCGACCTGCGCCAGGCATGGAACCGCGGCAAGCGCAGTGGCCTGTCGTTCCGGGTGGCGCCGGTGGAAGAGGTCCCCAGCCTGCTGCCGCGCCTGCATGCGATCTCCAATGCCTGGCTGGAAGACAAGTCCGGTGACGAGAAAGGATTCTCGCTGGGCAGCTTCGATCCCGATTACCTGGTGCGGTTCCCGGTCGCGCTGGTCGAGGCCGAAGGTCGGATCGTCGCCTTCGCCAACCTGTGGCAGGCGCCAGCCGGTGCCGAGCTGTCGGTGGACCTGATGCGGCACGTCAGCGACGCGCCGAAAGGCACGATGGATTTCCTGTTCATCGAACTGTTCCTGTGGGGCAGGGCGCAGGGCCATGCGCGTTTCTCGCTGGGCATGGCGCCGCTGTCCGGGCTGGCCCAGCATCGCCTGGCGGGCCGCTGGAATCGTCTTGCCGGCCTGCTGGCACGGCATGGTGAGCGCTTCTATGGCTTCAGTGGCCTGCGCCGCTTCAAGTCGAAGTTTGATCCGCAATGGCGCCCGCGCTACCTGGCGGCGCCCGGTGGCATGCACCTGCCGGCAGCCCTGCTGGACGCCACCCGCCTGATTTCGCTGGATCCACGCCGCGGCTGAGCCGCCCGACCGCCGGGCATGGCCCTGCGCTGCTCCTGCAGGCGCGTGCTGATTACGCGCCGCCCTTGAGGATGACCTCGGCCAGACGATCGTAGTCGCCACCGAAATGGTGGTCGCCGGGCAACTTGATCCTGCGCACGCCCTCGTTCGCAGGCAGGTCCGGACACAGCGCGTCCTCATCCTTGTCGCCATAGACGCACAGGGTCTTGGCCGCCGGCAGCCTGGCCACTTCCGGCGCGATCGGCAGGCCATCGCCGCCACCGCCCAGCCAGTTGCTGACATGGAACTCGAAATCGGCCTTCCGCCCCACGGAGAGCAGCACGATGCGCGCGAGCGCCTCGCGGCTGCCGGCATCGAGCCGGTTGATGGTGGCCGGCAGCACGTCGGCGCCCTGCGAGAAGCCGATCAGCATCACCTTGTCGCGCCGCCATTGCTGGCGGTAGTGGTCGATGATCTTCTGCAGGTCAGCGGCAAACCCCTCCGGCGTGCGTTCACTCCAGAAATAACGCAGCGAATCGATGCCCACCACGGCCACGCCGTGTTCGGCCAGCGACGATGCCACGTCCTTGTCCAGTCCCGCCCAGCCGCCATCACCGGAAACGAAGATCGCCAGCGTATCGCCGTCCCCGCGCGCGGGGACTTCCACCACGGGCAGGCCCTTCAACGCCGCCGGCGGCGGTGCCAGGCTGATGCCGGCCTGCGCACCGATCACCCGCGCGGCAGCCACCAGTCCCGGCGTGGCATCGCCGCGGGCGCTGCGCTTGAATCCGCGCGCCATCGCGACCTGCTGCACGAACGGACCTGCACCCTGGCCCCTGCAGCCCACATCGCCGATGGCATTCAACCAGGGAAAGTTCAGTTCGGCCGGTTGCAGCCGCCCCTGCTTGACGCCGTCTCCGCAGACCATGCGTTCGTGGGCATGGTCGGGACAGAAACCGGAGGTCAGCAGGCCGGCGAACACCTGGGTATCGGCCTGTGCGGCCAGGCTGTAGGCCAGCTCGGCACCTTCACCATCACCACCGACCAGCGGCAGGTGATACCCCGGCAGGTGCAGGAACGCCTGCACCCAGCGCGAGAAATTCTCGACGTCGCCAGCACCGAACGAACAGGTACTGTCGCCTTCGCGTTCAAGCACGCCCCGCAGGTGCGCCACATCCACCGCCGCCACCAGCGCACCGTCGGCGCGCAGTGCTTCGATCGGCGCCAGGCTGGCAGCGCCATAGGGACCTTCGTGGAACCAGATGACCACCCGCTGTGGCACTCCCGCCGGCAGATGCACCGGCACCTGCTCGAAGCGGCCATGGCTGACCTGCTGCACGGATGCCGCGGCCGCCACCGGCAACGCTGCCAGCGCCATCACCAGGCCCATCGCCCTGCCCAACCCTGCACGCGTCATGTCGCAACCCCAGTGGAATGCGCACACGATACGCCGCCACCGCGTGCACGACACGTACCGGTCACGGCCGTTCGCCAGGCCCGCGGCCAGGGTTCAGGCGCGTGTGCGCGCCAGACCGCGCCGGTACAGCGTGACGGCCAGCCAGAGCAGCCAGCCGACGATCACGGCGATCACCAGCTTCTGCCCCAGCCCGCGCGGCGGCCCGTCACGCCAGAGCACATGCAGCCACAGCAACGCGAAGGCCAGCCAGGCCCAGCCCCACAGCAGGGCAGCACTGCGCTGCCAGCCCGGCTCGCGACGCAGGTACCACGCCTGCAGCAGCATGCCGACGCTGGCACACAGGAAGGCCGTGTTGGCAGCCACGCCATGCACCAGCGGCGCCAGCAGCGGCGTCGCCTGCGGCAGCCAGCTGTCGCCGATGGCGACCGTCGCCAGGCCCAAGGCGGACACGGTGAACAGCAGCGGCGCGGCCGCGCTGCGGCGGGGCCCCACGCTGTGACGATAGAGCGCGATGCCGAGCGCGGCGATCGCCACCGCCAGCAGGCAGTAGGCGGCGCGCAGCGCCAGACCCCAGGGACCGTGCAGGTACAGGCTCAGGGTCGCGCGCATCCAATCCAGATCAGCGCGCGCGAACTGCGTCCACAGGGCCGCCGCCACGAACAACAGGAGCGCCACCAGGGCCAGCAGCGCAGCCGGACGCGCTCCGGTCATGGCGTGGCCTCCGGGTGCCGCGCCTTCCATTCGGACAATGCCTTGCGGTAACGCTGCAGCTCTTCGGCATACAGATCGAGTACGCACAGCGGGCAGCCGCTGCCGCAGCACTCGTTGGGACCAGGTTCTTCCGGTGCGGTCGGCCGGGGATCAGGATCGGGAACGGACACGGTGGGCGGCGCTACCTTGCAGATGCAGGCCGCCAGTGTAACTGCCCCGCTCAGGTGTCCAGCCGGCGGCGCAGGTTCGCGCGTGCCGCGGCATCCAGGCGCTGGTGGAAGAAGTCGCTGAGGAAGATCCGCGGTGCGCGCAGCAGCCCCTGCAGGAAGCGGCGGCGGCCTGCGCGGTACAGGAAACCCGGGACCACCCCCTGGTACTCCTCGGCCACACCGCGATCGTAAGCATCGAACACCGGTGCAGGCGCGCCCAGGATCGCCATGTCGCAATCCAGGAACAGCGCCGCTTCGGCGTCGACATCCGCAGGACCGAGTTCGCCATGACGGGCAGTCAGCAGGATCAGCTGCTCGACGCGGGCGGCGTCGATGCCCGCCAGCGCAGGCTCCTGCGCGATGGCCTGCACGGCCAGTGCCGCCGAGCGTGCCTCGTTGTCCTTGCGCCCCGCCTCGTAGACCGCATCGTGGTAAAGCGCGGCCAGAAAGACCTCGGCGGGCTGCCGCCAACCCGGTCCATCGGCGACGTCCTGGCAGTGCTGCAGCATCGCGCGCACGTGGCCGAAGTGATGGTACGCGCGTGGCGGCGTGGCATATCGGTCCTGCAACGCCTGCCACTGCGCCGGATCGAGCGGGATCGGGGCGAAGTCCATGCCGGCATGATCCCGCCAGACGCCCCGGCCAGCAAGCTGGACAATAATTCACCACGCACTCACAGCCGCCGTCCGGCAAGGGCGGAGCACAGTTGTCCACAGCTTTGCCGAGCGCTGGTCCACATCGCCTGTGGATGACCGCGCCGCCGACCGGCGGTCGATGCACCGGCGCACGGGCAGGACTACACTCGGCGGCAGGCGGATGCGCCCGCCGCTGCCGGGAATTGCCATGCAACGTCCTGCCACCCGATTCCTGCTGCTCGCCCTGCTCGCGCTGGCGGCGCCGGCCGCCGTTGCCCTGGACGGTCCTGCCGCCGCACCGGCCGCTCAGTACCGCCCCGCCCCAGCGAGCGTGCCGACCGCAGACGAAGTGCTGGCGATTCCGCCGGCGCTGCGCGCGATGCTGACCCGACAGGTGATCGCGCGCAGCCACTCGCGCGACCAGCGCCTGCAGGCCCTGGTGGAGATGATCTTTGATCGGCAGGGACTGGATCTGCAGTACGACGCCGACGCGACCTATACCGTCGGCGAAGTCTGGCAGTACCGCCGCGCCAACTGCCTGGCATTCACGCTGCTGTTCGTGTCGCTGGCACGCGAGGCCGGCATCCAGGCCCGGGTGCAGGAAGTCGGCAGCGTGGTGTCCTGGTATCAGGAGCAGGACCAGGGCGTGGTCTACAGCGTCGGCCACGTCAATGCCGGGGTCGACGTCGGCGGCCGCTTCGGCACGGTCGATCTGGACCGCAACGTGCTGTACGACCGCCACGGCCCGCAGCCGATCGACCGTGCCCGTGCGTTGGCGCACTTCTACAACAATCGTGGCGCCGAACGCATGGCCAGCGACGATCTGGATGGTGCCCGGGTGTTCTTCGATGCAGCGGTG
Organism: Stenotrophomonas sp. GD04145; assembly: GCF_029835135.1. Lineage (NCBI taxonomy): Bacteria > Pseudomonadati > Pseudomonadota > Gammaproteobacteria > Lysobacterales > Lysobacteraceae > Stenotrophomonas > Stenotrophomonas sp. GD04145. Next base: position 27,029 of record NZ_JAODZG010000033.1, read on the forward strand.
GCGCAGGACGCGCGATTCGCACCGGCCTGGAACAACCTGGGCGTGCTGGACAACCGGAAGGGAGACACCGCCGGCGCACGTCGTGCGCTGGAAATGGCACTGCGCCTGGACGGCCGTCAGGATGCGGCACTGAACAACGCCAGTGCGCTCTACCGGCGGTTGGGCCTGGTGGCAGCAGCGCAGCAGCTGGAGCGCCGCCTGCGCGCCGTACAGCGCGAGGATCCGTTTGCCCAGTACATGCTCGGGGCCCGCGCCGAACGCGCGGGCGACCTGGCGGAGGCCATCCGCTGCTACCGCCGGGCGGTGCGCCTGTACGATGCCGCACACCAGTTCCATTTCGGCCTGGCGAGGGTGTACTTCCTCGCCGGCCAGCTGGCCCGCGCCGACAAGGAACTGACACGGGCCCAGGAACTCGGCGGGGCGCCGCAGCAGGCCCGCTACCAGGCCAAGCTGGACAGCCTGGCCCGCTGGCGGGCGCAGCAGCAGGCCAGGCGCTGAGGGCCCGTCATGCCTTCTTGAGGAAGCAGGTTTTCAGCACCAGCCCCTTGATCTTGTCCGAGTTGCCTTCGATGTGCTCCGCATCGTCCTCGACCAGCCGGATGTTGCGGATCACCGTGCCCTGCTTGAGCGGAATCGAGGAGCCCTTGACCTTCAGGTCCTTGATCACGGTCACGGTGTCGCCGGCCTGCAGGGTGTTGCCGTTGCTGTCACGCACGACCAGCGCCTGCCCCGCGCCCTCCTCGGCGGTCCATTCGAAGCCGCAATCGGCGCAGATCCACAGCGCGCCATCGGCATAGGTGTTTTCCAGGGTGCACTGCGGACAAGCGGGAACGGACGACATTGCAAGTACCTCAAAATGAATCAACGGCCGCCATTGTAACCGCCCGCTCTTTTCACCCGTTTTCCCGCGGCCGCTCCCCCTGCCCGCCCGAGATGGCCGGCAGGCGCTTGCAGCGGACCGCAAACTGCAGCAGAGTGCGCGGCCCTTGTCCGTCCCTGGAATTCCGCATGCGCCTCGGCATCGACTTCGGTACCAGCAATTCTGCCGCCGCCATCGTGCACGAGGGCCGCCTGTTGCCGATCCGCTTCGGCGATGCCGAACAGTTCCGCACCAGCGTCTACTTCCCGGGCGTGGTACCCGATCCGGACGACTTCCAGCCCGATGCCAGCCAACAGCATGCGCTGGAGCAGATGATCGACAGCGCAGCGCGTGCCGCCCGCGCTGCCGGCCAGGAGCGCCCGCCGCAGGCACTGCGCCGCGAAGCATTGCGCGCACTGCGCCGCGAATGGATGGAGGCCCGTGCCCGCGAAGCGCGCAGCGCCAGTGACCTGCTGCAGAACGCGATCTACGGCGATGACGCGCTGGAAGCCTATTTCGAGGAGCATGAAGGCAACCTCGTGCAGAGCCCCAAGTCGATGCTCGGCTACAACCTGCACCCGCGCGCGAAGCAGACCATCACCGGCATTGCCGCGCATATCCTTGAGCACATCCGCCTGACCGCCAGCGCGCAGCTCGGCCAGCCGCTGCGCACCGCCCTGCTCGGCCGCCCCGTGCAGTTCCGCAGCTCGATCGGCGAGGCCGGCAACGCGCAGGCGCTGGACATCCTGCGCGAGGCGGCGGCGCAGGCCGGCTTCGACCGCATCGATTTCCTGGAAGAACCGGCCGCAGCGGCGATGCACTATCACGCCGGAAGCGCGACACGGCACCAGGCCGTGATCGTCGACATCGGCGGTGGCACGACCGACATCGCCCATGCCGAAGTGGGGGGACCAGTACCCCCGCATATCCACCGTGCCTGGGGCATCGCCCGTGGCGGCACCGACATCGACCTGGCCCTGAGCCTGTCCAGCTACATGCCGCTGTTCGGTCGTGGCATCACCCGCGTGCCCGCCCACCACTACGTAGAAGCCGCCACCGTGCAGGACATGACCCGCCAGCGCGACTTCCGCCAGCGCAACTACGATGCGGTCGACGCACCCTGGGGCCCGCGCCTGCAGGCACTGCAGGACACCGGCAACACCGCGCGCCTGTACCGTGATGTCGAGCGCGCCAAGATCGCCCTGAGCAGTTCTGCCACGCACCGCAGCACGCTGGACTACATCGGCCGCGACCTGCACGCCGACAGCAGTGCCGAGGGCCTGGCCAGTGCGGCCCATGGCTACCTGGAACAGATCCGCACGCTGCTCGCCCAGGTGCGCAGCGACATCGGCGGCGACCCGGACGCGGTGTTCCTGACCGGTGGCATGTCCCGTGCGGGCTACCTGCGCCAGGCCGTGGCGGAGGCGTTTCCGGGTGCCCGGATGGTCCACGGGGAGCCTTCACTGGGGGTGGTACAAGGCCTGGCGCTGGCCGCAGCCAGCCGGGATTAACAAAACGTTACGCAGGGTTTGCTACCCTCGGTAGGCTTGATCCTCAGCTGTACCTTCCATCGGCCCTGCCGGTGTGTGTTCCGGGTGCAGCGCGGCCCGCCACGCGGGTCTTGCGGCCGTGCCTTCCTGGCTCGTTCATGGCCGCGCATCACCCGAGCCGCCATCGAGACCCGCTTTGGGCACCCGCCAGGCCCCTGTGGCCTTACAACCTGACGCCGCACCTGCACCCATCGACTGCCGCCGTTGTGACGCGGTCTGTTGCCGGCTGCCGGTACTGCTGCAGCCCGGCGACCACGTGCCCGGCCAGTTCCTCGCGCGCGACGCCCACGGCCGGGCCGTGATGGCGCGCAACGAGGAAGGCTGGTGCGCGGCGATCGATCCCTATCACCTGCGCTGCACGATCTATTCGCAGCGCCCGGCGATCTGCCGCCAGTTTTCGATGGGCGGCGATGACTGCCGCCGCGAGCGGCAGGATTACCTGCGCCAGGCCGATGCCTGTGCGCTTTCCTCCCCTTCCACCTGACAGGAGCAACCATGCCCCGCAAGGCAAAGACCCCCGCGAAGGCTAACAACAGCATCCGTAGCGAACGCAAGGGTGCAGCCGCCAGTACTGTGGTCAGCAGCGACTCGATCGCGTCTGACCTGGCCGCGTTCCGCAAGGCCGGTGGCAAGATCGAAGTGCTGGGTACGACCTGGGCGCTGAAGAAAGCCAGCTGACCCTCCCTGACCGCGGCGGCGCTGCCGCCGCGGCCTGCCGGTCGATGCTCAGCGGTCCAGTCGGACCCGCACGCTGCCCGAATGCGACTGGATGCGGATATCGCCGTCACCGCCCCCCAGCCGCGTGTCGAGATTGCTGCCCGGCCCATAACGCGGCCGCTCCACCGTGCCGGCATCACTGTTGATCGAGCCGCTGAAGCTGTTCACCGACAGCTGCGCCGATACGGTCCGCGGCAACCGCAGATTGACCGATGCGCTCACCGATTCGACGTTGATGCGCCCCCCCGGCGCCAGACCGGCAGCGGCCAGTTCAATGCTGCCTGACACCGTCTCCACCGCCAGGCGCTGGATGCGCCCCGCATCGACATCCACGCGTCCGGACACGGTCTGCGCACCGATGTCGCCGGACACGCCTCCCCCCGCGTCAATGCGGCCGCTGACGGTGTTCACGTCCAGCCGCGGCGTCTGCAGGCGGGCAGTGACGCTGCCGCTGACCGTGTTGAGCTTGGTGTCGCCGCTGCGGCCTGCCGCGGACAGGCTGCCGCTGACCGTATCGGCCTGCAGCCGACGCACATCGATGCCACTGATGTCCTGGCTCGCACTGACGGTGCTGAGCAGCAGTTCCGCCGAGCGCGGCACGTTCAACACCAGGGTGGCCCCGCCATTGTTGCTGCGGCGTGGATATTCCACCTCCCACCGCACGCGGTTGGCACTCTTCTCCTGACGCAGCTGCAGGCCGTCGCTGAGGCTGCCGGTGAGCTGGACCTCGTTGCGGTCCCAGCCGCGCACGGTGACCTTGCCGGCCACGTTGCTCAGTTCAATCCGGCCACCGGTGGCGAGTGCATGGCGTTCGTCGACGCGCGTGTCGGCCAGTGCCACGGCCGGCACCAGCAGCAGCGCGGCGCAGCAGAAAAGAAGGGGTCGCATCATGGGTCTCCTCAGGTTGTCAGTCCGGCGGCGGCCTGCGCCGCCTGCCGGGTCAGTTCCAGCCGCAGCGCATAGGTGCGCTTGAGCTGTCCAAGCAGGTGCGGCGCACGTGGATCCTGCGCCATCGCCGCGCGGATCTGCTCCGCGCTGCGGTCGAGTTCGTGCAGGGCCGGTTGCCATTCCGCTGCCCCGCCCTGCGGCAGGGAGGCCACCGCCTGCTGGTACTGTTCGGTCATCGCTGCGGCCTGCAGCTGCAGCCCGGAAGGCGCCGGCGTGGCCTGCGGCGGCTGCCACCACGGTGCCACCGCGTAGACCGCCAGGCTGGCGGCCAGCGCAGCGCCCACCGGCAGCCACCAGCGCCGTCGCGGACGCGGCGTCATCGCCACCACCGTGCCTGCTGCCGGGAGCGGTCCGGGGGCGGACCCGCGCGGTGGCAGGCTGGCCGACAACCGCGCCCAGCCGTCCTCCGGAGCGCTGCGCTCGCGGGGCAGGGCGCGCAGGCGCGCGAGCAGGTCGTGGTCGTAGTCGGGGTCGTTCATCGTCATGTCATGTCTCCCAGCCGTGCACGCAGCAAGCCACGTGCACGATGCAACTGTGCCTTGGAACTGCCGACAGCCATCTGCAGCTGCTCGGCGATTTCCTGGTGTTTCCAGCCTTCGATGTCGTGCAGCACCAGCACCGCCCGCGCCCGCGGGGGCAGCGTCGCCAGCGCACGTTCCAGGTCGCGCTCGGTGCCGGCGCAGCGGTCATGCACGGCCAGCTCCGGTACGCCACCATCCACGTCATCCAGGCTGTCGTGATCGTGTCCCCCCGCCCGGCCGCGCAGTTCCATCAGCGCGGCATTGACCCCGAGACGATGCAGCCAGGTCGACAGGCTGCTTTCGAAGCGGAACCCGGGCAGTGCCTTCCACGCCTGCAGGAACGCCTCCTGCAGTGCATCCTCCGCACGTGCCTGCTGGCCGCCACACAGCCTCCACAGCACGGCGAACACCCGTGGCGCATGGCGTCGATACAGCAGTTCGTAGGCCGCTGTATCGCCACCGGCTGCCGCCCGTACCAGGGCAGGTTCGTCGACGGCGTCGGAGGCAGCAGGCGGTGCGGGCATGGTGGTGTCGAGCATAGTCCTTGGATGCGCCAGTCCCGCAGAAGGTTTAGATCCGATTCCTGCCAGGCGCGATGCAACCTTTTCGGCGGCCGCTGCATCCATGGAGGGTACTTCGTGAAATACCGTCCGGGAGCCCGCCATGTCCAGCCCATCGTGTGCCGCCCTGCTGGCCGTCGCTGCCTGCGTCGCGCTGCAGGTGCTTGGCCTGTCGCTGCAGCTCCACCCCGAGCGCGGCCGGGCCTGCCTGCAGCAGCAGCGCCAGGAGCTGGTGTGCCTGGCGTGGAGGCCGATGGTCGAATCGCCGGCACGTGCCGGGTAACATCGGCGACCACCACCGCTACCTGCTGTCGCCCCATGATGTTGTCGCTGAAGGATCACCTGCCGGCCTGGACCCATCCCTGGCTGCACAACATGGGCATCGCCCTGCAGATCGCGCTCGTCCTGCTGGCCGCCTGGCTGCTGCGGCTGCTGGCGCGCCGCCTGATCCGCCGATTCGCCGACCACTACACCCTGCCGCCGGAAATGGTGATGGGCGCGCGCCGCATCACCAGTTTCGTGGTCTATTTCAGTGCACTGCTGTACATCCTGAGCCTGCTGGGGGCCTCACCGGCAGTGCTGTGGACGGCATTCACGGGCTTTGCAGCCGTCGGTGCGGTGGCCTTCTTCGCGGCCTGGAGCGTGCTCTCCAACATCTTCTGCACGCTGCTGATCTTCACTACCCGCCCGTTCCGCCTGCATGACTACATCGAGGTGCTGGAGAACGGCGAGAAGCCCGGACTGAAGGGCCGGGTGATCGATGTGAACCTGATCTACACCACGTTGCAGGAGACCGGCGAAGGCCACGAAGGCACGGTGCTGCAGCTGCCGAACAACCTGTTCTTCCAGCGCACCGTACGCCGCTGGCGCGATCCGGCACAGGCGCCGGGCGGCATCCAGGGCGACGGCTGAGCCGCCCACATCAACGCAGCTGGCTGTCTTTGCTGCCGCGACGGTTGTAGCTGCTGTGCGCCTGCTCTTCCTCATCGTGCGCCTGCTGGCAGGCCACGCACAGCCGTACGCCGGGCACGGCGTTGCGCCGCGCCAACGGAATCGGTGCGTCGCATTCCTCGCAGTGCTCCAGACCCGGGCCCTGGCGCAGCTGGCGCCGCGCGCGGGCAATCGCATCGTCAACCGTCGCGTCGATCTGGTCCTGGACCGCGCCGTCTCCCGCCCAACCGGTAGCCATGTCCGTGCTCCACAGGTGTGTGGCCTGATATGGGGACGATACACCCGCGGAAAAGGCCGGGCAGCGCCCCGCCCGGGCCGTGCTTCAGCTACCTGTCTGCCCGCGTGGACGCCTGCGGCAGCGTCGCCGGCAGCGGCTTACCAGACCAGATCGTCAGGAATCTGGAACTGCGCGTAATAGGCATCGTCTTCGGCGTTGCCGGTGGAGATCTCCTCCGTCGAGCCCGGCTGCCCATGGTCGACCACGATGGCTTCCGGCGCACGCTCGCGCACCTTTTCCGCCGCAGCACGGGGCAGCAACGCGTAACCCTCGCCCTGGGCGACGATGACCAGCACGCCCACCGACAGCGCCTTGCGCAGCTTGGGGTCGATCAGCAGGGTGCGGATCGTGCTGCCATCGCTGAAGCGATACTCGTCCTCGCCCTTATGCGGCACGGCATGGGCAGCGATGATCTGCTTTGCCTGCGCCTTCTGCTCGGCCAGCCTGGCCTGTGCGTTGCGCTCGGCGGCCAGGGCACGATCACGCTCGATCTTCTCGGCGCGGGCGCGTTCAGCCTCACGCTGGACCTCGGCCGACGTCGATTCAGCCTTGCCCTGGCGCGCCTTGGCCTGTTCGCGTGCGGCGGCGCTGGCCTGCGACTTCTTGGCCAGGCCGGCCTTGAGCAATTGTTCCTGCAGCGCGTTGGGCTTTGCCATGGTCGGTGCGTACCGCGTGTAATCTTGGATGCCCCCATTCTACCGACGCCCCGCCGCCCCTGCATGGCAGTCCTGAAGTACCTCACCGGTTATCCCGAACCCCTGGTCGCCCAGGTCAGCGAACTGCTGGCGCAGGGCCGGCTCGGCCCGTGGCTGCAGCAGCGCTATCCCGAGCCCCATGAGGTGCGCAGCGACCGTCAGCTCTACGACTACACCCAGGAGCTGAAAGACCGCTACCTGCGCAAGTCGGTACCGCTCAACAAGGTCTGCTACGACAACACGCTGGAAGTGATCAAGCATGCATTGGGCACGCATACCGCCATTTCCCGCGTGCATGGCAGCCGCCTCAAGGCCAGCCGTGAGATCCGCATCGCCACGGTGTTCCGGCAGGCGCCGGCCGCCTTCCTGCGCATGATCGTGGTGCACGAGCTGGCGCATCTGAAGGAAGCCGACCACAACAAGGCCTTCTACCAGCTCTGCCAGCACATGGAGCCCGATTACCTGCAGCTGGAATTCGACACCCGCCTGTACCTGACCGAGCTGGCCAACCGCAGCCAGCGCTGACCGCGCGCAGGGGCTACACTGCGCGGCCCCCGCCCGACCTGCCCGCCCATGGAACCGATACGCCTCGACAAACGCTTGTCCGCCCTGCTCGGCATCCCGCGCGGCGAAGCGCGGCGCTACATTGAAGGTGGCTGGGTCACGGTCGATGGCGAGGTGGTCGAACAGCCACAGCGCCCGGTCGATGACACTGCGGTGATCGTGGTCGATGAACAGGCCAATGACAGCAAGGCCGAGCGCGTGGGCATGCTGCTGCACAAGCCGGCTGGTGCTGCCGCCGAAACCCTGTGTGCGCTGGTCAGCAGCAACAGCCACAGCGCTCTGGACGCCAGCGGCATCCGGCCACTGCAGCGCCATTTCCACGGGTTGCAGCTGGCTGCGTCCCTGCCCGCGGCAGACAGCGGCCTGGTCGTGGTCAGCCAGGACCCGGCCACGCTGGCCCACCTGCAGCGCAATCTCGGCCGCACCGAACAGGAGTATCTGGTCGAAGTGGCAGAAGGCGGGCCGGAACGGGGCCCCTGGCTGCTGGCCCGGCTGCAGCAGGAGTCGGGCGGGGCCAAGGTGAGCTGGCAGAGCGAGCAGCGGCTGCGCTTCGCCGGCAAGGGGCTGACGGCCAAGGGCCTGAAGACCGCGGTGGCTGCCGCTGGCCTGCAGGTCACCGCCCTGCGCCGCCTGCGCATCGGCCGGGTGGCACTGGGCCCGCTGCCGCCGGGACAGTGGCGCTACGTGGGCAGCGACGAACGGTTCTGACGCGCGCCGCCGCGCGGCACGCCGATCCACTAGCATGGGGCCATGAGCCCGCCTGCGTCTGTGTGGCGACGCCTGTTGCGCGTCGTTGCGATCATCTTCGCCATCCTCCTGCTGCTGGTCCTGTCCGGACTGCTGCTGGCCGACCACCTGACGCCACAGGCGCACGGTGAGCCGTCGCACGTACTGCCGCTGCAACCGGCGCAGACCCGCATCGACCAGCAGGTCGTGCCGCTGCAGGAGGCGCACCCCGGGCAATCCGGCGTGGCCTTCCTCGGCGATGGCATGGATGCATTCGCGGCGCGCGCGATGATCACCGCGCAGGCCGGGCGCAGTCTGGACCTGCAGTACTACATCTGGCACGACGACCTGATCGGTCACCTGATGGCCAGAGCGCTGCATGACGCCGCCGAGCGCGGGGTGCGCGTGCGCATCCTGCTCGACGACATGAATGCCAAGGACAAGGACGCGCTGATGATGGCGCTGGACCGGCATCCGAACATCGAGATCCGGCTCTACAATCCGTTCCGCAACCGCAGCGGCATCCTGCGCATGGTGGAGATGGTGCAGCGCTTCTTCAGCGTGAACCACCGCATGCACAACAAGAGCTGGATCGCCGATGGCCGTGTCGCCATCGTCGGTGGCCGCAACATCGGCGAGGAGTATTTCAGCGCGCGCACGGATGTGAACTTCCAGGACCTGGACCTGCTGGTCGCCGGCCCTGCCGTTGCACAGGCGAACCGGATATTCGACGACTACTGGAACAGCCCGGCGGCGATTCCGGTCTCCGCGCTGGCCTTCCATACCGACGCGCAGCTTCGCCTTCTGGTGCGTGAGTCCGACCATGAAGCGCAGCGCGATGCTGCCCGGCCCTATCTTGCGCGCGTCGCCGAATCACGCCATCGGCAGCGTCCCAGCCCCGAGCCGCTGCACTGGAGCAGCACCGTGCGCATCGTCTCGGATCCGCCGATGAAACACCGCAACGACGACCGCGGCAGCTGGCTCGTTACCGGGCTGATCGGTGAACTGGAGTCCGCGCGCAGCAAGGCCTTGTTGATTTCGCCCTACTTCGTGCCGGGCAACGAGGGCCTGGACGGGCTCTCGGCAATGGCGTCGCGCGGCGTGCACGTGGGCATAGTGACCAACTCCCTTGCCGCCAACGACGTTGCGGCCGTGCACGGCGGCTACATGGGCTACCGCGTGCCCCTGCTGAACGCCGGCGTGCACCTGTATGAGCTGAAGGCACAGGGCCAGGCGGGCGATGCAGGCCTGTTCGGCAGCAGCGGGGCCAGCCTGCACACCAAGGCCTTCCTGGTGGACGACCGCCGTGGCTTTGTCGGTTCCTTCAACCTCGACCCGCGCTCGGCCTATCTCAACACCGAAATGGGGGTGCTGTTCGACGACCCCGTGCTGGGCGCGCAGCTGCGCGACGAGTACCTGCGCCTGGCCGACGCCAGGCACAGCTGGTGGCTGGCAGTGGACAACCGCGATCGGCTGCGCTGGCTGGAGCGTGAGCCTCCGCCGCGCTGGGTGGAGGACGAGCCAGGTGCTACGCGGCGCCAGCGCTGGCTGTCGCGGATCATCAGCTGGCTGCCTGTGGAATCGCAGCTGTAGCGCTCAGTGTGCCCTGGCCTCGCCTTCATGCGGGGCGTCGTCCAGTGTTTCCACGCTGCGACCATGCAGGCGCCGCCAGATCCAGCGAAGCGCATGGGGCGGAGCCGACGGCAGCTGCTCCAGCAGGGCCAGCATGCGGCCCTGGGTGGCGTGGCCATGCCGGCACAGCAGGCTCGCCGCCGCCGCTGCGCTGCCCAGCCGCAGGCTGTCGGACAGAGGGCCCGAGGCGTCGGCCGCCAGGGTCTGGTGTACCGGATCGGGCAGCTCCCAGGCGGCGGCCACCCGCTGTGCCAGCGGCAACGACCACTGCTGCAGCAGCTGCAGGGCCAGGGCCGGCTGCACGTCCTCGCCGCGCGCCTGGGCTTCCTGCAGCAGCTGGCGCATCACCAGCGCCGCACCGAGTCCCTGCACCAGGCCCAGCCACTGCGCAGCGAAGGCATCGCCGGAGTTCACGCTGCGTGCGTGGTCGGCAGCAGCACGCGATGCCAGCAGGGCGTGCTCCCAGGTGATCGTGCTGAACTGCGGGAACCGCTCGCACTGAACCTGCATCACCGGCTGCACCAGCACCGCACTGATGATCTGCCGCACGCCTTCCGTGCCGACCAGGGTCACCGCCCGCTGCAGGCTCTCGACCGGGCGTTCGTGCACCTTGTATGCGGGACTGTTGGCGATACGCAGCAGGTTGCCCGTGAGTACCGGATCCTGGCCGATGATCGCCGCCATCACCCGTGCC
>NZ_JAODZG010000034.1:0-36780 GCF_029835135.1 Stenotrophomonas sp. GD04145
GGATAAGGGCAGCATGCTGCTCCCGGAGATCGCCGATGTCCGCCACGCCGCAGTCCGTGCCGGCGCCTGTGCGCCGCCACCCCCTGGTCACGGTCCTGTCGCTGCTGCTGGTCATCCTGGGTCTGGTGATTGGGGGGCTGGGCGCATGGCTGCTCCAGCTCGGTGGCTCGGCCTATTACCTCATCGCCGGCTGTGGCCTGCTGGCCAGCGGCATTCTGCTGTGGCTCAACCGGCGCAGCGGTGCGCTGCTGTACGCGCTGGTGTTCGTCGGCACGCTGCTGTGGACGGGGTGGGAATCGGGCAGCGATTACTGGCGCTGGGTGCCACGGCTGGGGCTGGTCACCGCGCTGGGCATCGTTCTGGCGCTGCTGACGCCGACGTTGCGCGCGCCGCTGTCCAAACGGCTGTCGTGCAGCATCGCCGCCGTGTTGCTGCTGGTGTTCGTCGGCGCGTTTGCCCTGGCGTTCAGTCCGCACGGCAGCGTGGACGGCCATGCGCCGTTCCCGGAAGCAGCCTTCAGCGCAGGCCTGGAGCCGACCCGCGACACCACCGGCCTGCAGCCGGCCGACCAGCCCGCCGAGGGTGACTGGCCCGCCTGGGGCCGCAGCAACGCCGCCACCCGCTTCTCGCCGCTGCAGCAGATCACGCCCGCCAACGTGGCTACCCTGCAACTGGCCTGGCAGTTCCGCACCGGCGACCTGCCGAAGAAGCGCTGGGGGGCCGAGACCACGCCGTTGAAGATCGGCGACCGGCTGTACCTGTGCACGGCACGCAACCGCCTGATCGCCCTCGATGCCAGCACTGGCAAGGCGCTTTGGCGGTTCGATCCAAAGGTGAAGGACGCCTCCATTCCGTACACCGCCGCCTGCCGTGGGGTGTCCTACTACGAGCAGCCCGCCGTGCCGGTATTCGCCGATGCGGCATTGGCGGATGTGGCTGCCGATCTTGCCTTGCCCCTGCCACCTCCCAGCGTTCGACCGGGCGCGGCGGCGGGCGCGCGGCCTGCCTGCTGGGCGCGCGTCATCGAAGGCACGCTGGACGGACGCATCATCGCAGTGGATGCCGACAGCGGTCGGCCGTGCGTCAATTTCGGCAACAACGGCCAGATCGACATCACCCTCGACATGGGCGAGGTGCCGCCGGGCTATGTCTCGATCACCTCGCCGCCGGCCATCGTGCGCGGCGTGATCGTCACCGGTCACCAGGTGCTGGACGGGCAGCGCCGTGACGCGCCTTCCGGCGTGATCCAGGCCTATGACGCGATCACCGGCAAGCTGCGCTGGGCGTGGGACATGGAGCGGCCCGAGCGCACCGGTCCGCCCCCCCGCGAGCAGGTCTATACCCGGGGTACGCCGAACATGTGGACCACCGCCACCGGCGATGAACAACTGGGCCTGGTCTACCTGCCGTTGGGCAATGCCGCCGGCGACTACTGGAGCGGCTCGCGCAGCGAGCAACAGAACCGCTATGCCACCTCGCTGGTGGCACTCGACGTGGCCACCGGCAAGCCGGTCTGGCATTTCCAGGCCGTACGCAAGGATGTCTGGGACTACGACCTCGGTTCGCAGGCCAGCCTGATCGATTTTCCGACCGCGGCAGGCAAGGTGCCCGCGATCCTGCTGCCGACCAAGCAGGGTGACCTGTACATCCTCGACCGGCGCAACGGCCGGCTGCTGACACCTGCCGAAGAGCGCAGGGTTCCGCAGGGCGGCGTGGAACCGGAGCAGCGCTCGCCAACGCAGCTGTTCTCGCTCTATCACACCCTGCGGCGCGAGCAGCCGCTGACCGAGCGTGACATGTGGGGCATCACGCCGATCGATCAGCTGGTCTGCCGCATCCAGTTCCGCAGGGCGCACTACCAGGGCTTCTACACGCCGCCCACCAGTGATCGCCATTCCATCGAGTATCCCGGTTACAACGGTGGCTCGGACTGGGGTGGCGTGGCCATCGATACCCGCCGGGGCGTGATCGTGGCCAACTACAACGACATGCCCAACTACAACCGGCTGGTACCGCGTGCCGAGGCCGACCGGCGGGGATGGCTGCCGCGTGAGCAGATCCGCGCCGACCGCGGCGCTGGCGAAGGGGCAGGCGACCCGCAGGTGGGTACGCCGTATGCCATCGACGTCAATGCAGGATGGCGGCTGCCATTGACCGGCCTGTCGTGCAAACAGCCGCCGTATGGCGGCATCCGCGCGATCGATCTGCGCACGGGCACGCTGCTGTGGGACCGGCCGTTCGGAAGCGCGCGCGGCAACGGCCCATTCGGCATCCGCTCCGGCCTGCCGATCGAGATCGGAACGCCCAACAATGGCGGTGCGGTGATCACTGCCAGCGGCCTGGTGTTCATCGCCGCCGCGACCGACGATCTGCTGCGCGCCATCGATCTGAAGACGGGCCGGGAACTGTGGCATGCCAGGCTGCCTGCCGGGGGCCAGGCCACTCCGATGATCTACGAGCAGGGGGGACGCCAGTACGTGGTGATCGTCGCAGCAGGCCATCACTTCATGGAGACTCGTCCCGGCGATTACGTGATGGCGTTTGCCCTGCCCGAACATTGAGCATCGTTCGCGGCGGGGCCTGTCCGCCGATTCCCGGAAGCGGCGATTTCCCACCCGATGACGTGGTGTCCACCGATGCAGTAGCGGTGTGCCGGCGGGCACGCTGTTGCGCATGCCCAGCCTGTCGAACCCTGTCAGCCGCGAGCCCATCATGGGCAATGTCCATCTGCTCACCTTGACCTGCTGCAATCGGCAGTGCCTGTTCGAGAACGCGGCGCATGCGGATGTCGCGATGCAGCTGTTGGCTGCGATGGACCGCGAGGGGCTGACCACCTCGCTGGCCTGGCTTGTCATGCCCGACCACGTGCGATGGCTGGCGCAGCTGCGTGGCTATCCACCCGGATACTGCGTACAGCGCTTCAAGGCGCGCAGCAGCTTCCTGATCAACCGCCATCGCGGCCGCAACGGAGCGGTCTGGCAGGCCGGCTATTTCGATCAGGTGATCGACAATGATGCTTCGTTGCCTGTGCGGGCCCGGCAGGTGCTGGCTCACCCGGTCAGTGCGGGGCTGGCCAGGCAGGTGGGCGAGTATCCCCATGGCTGGTGTCGCTGGCCGCTGCAGGACGCCACGATTGCGCGGTAGTGGCGTCCTGCCGTGTTACTGCGGCACCCGTACCATCTTCGTCATCAAATGTTCGACCACACCCGCCGGGTTGGCTGTGCGGCCCACATGCGTGCTGGACATCTGCACGATCGAGCTGCGTTTGGCGGTGAGGAAATGGAAGCGTGCGCGTGCCGGAAGCTGCGCGATGGGGCCGGCGGTGGCATCGCCGCGGCAGATGGCCACGATGGCATCCAGCCACGGTTGCAGCGCCTGCTGGTCCAGCGCCGGTGCGAACGCCTGCAGGCGTGCCGGGTCGATCTCGATGGCTGCTTCCAGATGACGCGCACCGGGACAGGACACGATCACCCCGACGTTGATGAATTCCTCGCGCTCCACCCGCGGTACAACGCGGATGACCGCATAGTCATACGTGTGCAGCGTGGGCACGGATGGCCTCCTGCACGAACACCGCACGCACCTTCAGGCGATGCTTGAGATAGTCGATGTAGCCCTGGCGGTAGGCCTGAGGGCTGTCGAACGCCGGCTCGTTGACCAGCCAGCTGTCTGGCACGAGGCCGACGATCCGCTCGATCTCGGCATCGGTCAGGCGAGCCGCCAGCTCGGCATCCACCTCGGCGATGCGGCTGGCGAACGACAGCAGCACGTGGTCGCGGATCAGCACGAACGGCCTTTCGCACGCATCGCCGGCGTTGGCCCAGTCGTGGTGGAAATACATCGCTGCACCGTGGTCGATCAGGTACAGCTGGCGGTGCCACACCATCAGGTTCGGGTTGCGCGTGGTGCGATCGACATTGCTGGTGAATGCATCGAACCAGACGATGCGCGACGCCAGGTCGGCGTCCACCGGCATGGCCGCCGGGTCGTAGTTGATCGCGCCGGGCAGGTAATCCAGGCCCAGGTTCAGGCCCTCGCTGGCGCGGATCAGTTCCTGGATCTCCGGATCCGGTTCGGTACGCGCGAACTCGCTGTCCAGTTCGACGAACAGCAGTTCGGGAATCGGCAGGCCCAGGGTACGGGCCATTTCACCTGCGATCAGTTCGGCGATCAGGGCCTTGGGCCCCTGGCCCGCACCCCGGAACTTGAGTACGGCCATGCCGTCGTCGTCGGTCTCGACCACGGCCGGCAGGGAGCCGCCCTCCCGCAGGGGCGTAATGTAACGAAGAGCATTCACGGTGCGCATGCACGCATTCTAGCGTGGCACACGGTGCTGCATCGCATGCGCCGCAGAGCACACGCCGCGCATGCCGACGCAACGCAGGCAATGCTGAATGCACGCTGCGCAATGTGCCGCGCTTCACACGATCCTCCGGACGACGCGGGCAACATGCTGTCCATGGCGTTCGCGGAAACGCCGCGCGGATCCTGCTCCACGATGTCTCCACCAGATGCGGAGGTACAGGGATGAGCGACCAACTGAATGCGGCACTGCCGCCTCTGGATGATGCCAAGGCCGAAGAAATGATCGGCAAGGTAGTGCTGGTGGGCGTCACCCGTTACGGCGGTGACGGGCAGGTTCAAGGGCTGGAGCAGTATGCCGGCACGGTGCTGCGCATCAGCGCGTTCGAAGGCGTGGTGCTTGCCGACGAGAACGATGGCCACGAGCGCTACCTGCCGCCCATGCTCGACCAGTACCTGCCGGCCCAGCCGGGCGAGTACTGCATGCGCTCCACCGGGATGATCGTGGTGGACCCGGACTATCTGGCCACCTGGGACCTGCACGCCCGGCAGTAGTGCCCCGGCCTGCGCTTTGCCTTATCCGGTGACTAGCCCATCCGGCCCATTGAACGCGGGCCGGGCGGTGCTAGATTCGGCGCATGCCCGCTTCGCGGGCAGCCCGACACTACCAGGGGATAAGGATGCTCATCCGTCGTACCTCTCTGGCGGCTGCCATTGCCGTCGTTGCCGTCACGCTGTTGTCTGCAGGCCCGGCATGGGCCGACTATGCCAAGCCGCCGGAGCATCTGCTGAAGGTGCTGAAGGCACCGCCGCCGCCAATGCCGAACGTGGACCCCAGTGGCCAGCGTCTGTTGCTGACCACCGCGCAGACCTATCCGTCGATCAGCCGGGTGGCGCAGCCCTACCTGAAACTGGCCGGCGTGCGCCTGGAGCCGAAGAACCGCAGCCGTCATGACACGCCCGGAGGCTATGGCATACCGGCCTGCGTGGCCGACTTCACCCTGGTCGAGATCGGCAGCGGCAAGGAGACCAAGGTCAACCTGCCGCAGGGCTGCGCCGGTGGCGCGCTGTGGTCGGCCGACGGCAGCCACTTCGCGTTCCAGAATGCAGTCGAGACCAGCGTGCAGCTGTGGGTGGGCGATGCCGCCACCGGTCAGGTCAAGCAGGTACCGAACGTCCAGTTGAACCCGATTTTCGGCAGCACCGTGCAGTGGCTGGGTGGCAGCCAGACACTGCTGGTGAAGCTGGTACCGGCCAACCAGGGGCCGGCACCCTCCAATGGCGGCGTGCCGACCGGACCCGATGCACAGGAGTCGCTCGGCAGCAGTGGCGAGAGCAGCACCTACGAGGCACGCGACACGCTGACCAGCGTGCATGATGAAGCGTTGTTCGCCTACTACGGGGCCTCGCAGCTGGCGGTGGTGGATACCGCGGCGGGCACCGTGCGAACGGTCGGCCAGCCGGCCATCTACAACGATGTCAGTGCGGCGCCAGACGGCGTGCATGTGCTGACCGAGTCGATCAAGCCACCGTTCTCGCATGCGGTTACCTACCAGCGTTTCGCCAACGACGTCGCGGTACTGGATGTCAGCAGTGGGCGCACGACCACCATCGCCCGCCTGCCGTTGGCCGACCGCGTGCCGGTGCACGGCGTGCCGGAGGGGCCGCGCGGTTTCGACTGGCGCTCCACCGATCCGGCGACGCTGGTGTATGCCGAAGCACTGGACAAGGGCGACTGGAAAGTGAGTGTGCCGCACCGTGACCGCGTGCTCATGCTCAAGGCGCCGTTCACCGGCAAGCCGGTGGAGATCGCGCGTACCGCGCAGCGCTTCGAAGGCATTGCCTGGACGGCGGACCCGGCCGTGTCGTTCCAGTTCGAGAATGACGAGAACCGGCACTGGGTGCAGACCCGCATCGTCGATGTGGACAAGCCCCGGCAGGAGGGCCGCCTGTTGTGGGACATGTCCAGCGACGAGCTGTACGGCGATCCGGGCAACCTGGTGTTCAAGCGCCTGCCCAATGGCGCACCGGTGGTGCGGCAGGAAGGGACGTACGTGTTCCTGCGCGGGCAGGGCGCTTCGCCGCAGGGGGATCGCCCGTTCCTGGACCGTCTGGATCTGGCCACACTGAAGAGTGAGCGCCTGTTCCGCAGCGATGCCGATGCCTACGAGCAGTTCCTGGGCTTCAGCAATACGCCCGGCCGCTACCTGACGTGGCACCAGTCGGTGATGGACCCGCCGAACGCCTTCCTGCGCCAGCAGGGCGATGCTGTGGCGGACGCCAAGCAGGGCGAGGCGCAGTACACCTCCACCGCGACGGCCCTGACGAAGCTGGTCGACCCCACGCCTGAAGTGCGGCAGATCAAGAAGCAGCTGGTGACCTACAAGCGCGCCGACGGCGTGGACCTGTCGTTCACCCTGTACACGCCGCCCGGCTACCGGGAAGGCCAGCGCGTGCCGGCCATCCTCTACGCCTATCCGGCAGACTTCGCCAATGCCGCGCAGGCCGGGCAGGTCTCCGGTTCGCAGCAGACGTTCACCCGCCTGCAGCCGTACCGCCTGATGCTGCTGGCCGGCTACGCGATCATCGACAATGCCTCGTTCCCGATTGTCGGTGATCCCAGGAACGCCTACGACACCTACCTGGAGCAGTTGGAAGCCGATGCCAAGGCGGCCGTGGACAAGGCCGTCGACATGGGCGTGGTGGATCGCAACCGGATCGGCGTGACCGGCCACAGCCACGGCGGCCTGATGACCGCGAACCTGATCGCGCATACCACTCTGTTCAAGGCGGGCGTGGCGACCAGCGGCTCCTACAACAAGACCTTCACTCCGTTCGGATTCCAGAACGAGCGGCGTTCGGTCTGGCAGGCACAGGATGTCTACCTGAAGGCATCGCCGTTCTTCTACGCCGACAAGATCAAGCTGCCGCTGCTGCTGGTGCATGGCGAGGACGATGCCAATCCGGGTACCGAGCCGTTCCAGTCGCGCAAGCTGTACCAGGCGATCCGTGGCAACGGCGGCACCACCCGCCTGGTGATGCTGCCGAACGAGCCGCACTGGTATACGGCGCTGGAGTCGAACGAGCAGCTGGTGGCGGAGATGCTCAACTGGTTCGACACCTACGTGAAGAACGCCAAGTGAGGAATGGAAAGGCCGCCCTCGGGCGGCCTTCCTGCATCCTGTGGAGCCGAGCCATGGTCGGCTGCTGTAGTACAGAGCCGGGGAAATCACATGAAGGCATGGATGTTGGCGCTCGCTCCGCTGTTGGTTTCTCCTGTGGCCACGGCGGTCCAGCGGCCGATGAGCGTGCACGTCACGTACGACTGGTCTGGCTGGGGTTCCGTATCTGAGCGCTGGGTCATCCGGCGCGATGCCTACGGCGTGACCACCCGCGTACAGGTGGTTGACGCGCCCGACGTGCAACCGCGGGTGCCGGAGCTGCTGCCGTTCGGCGCGATGTCAGCGTTCGAGGCTGCGCTGCAGGCAGCGCCGTTGACCCGCGACGCCACGGTGGATCTGATCGCTTCGCGGCTGGACCGGTCCACCATGCTGACGCTGGATCCACAGCTGCGCAGCACGCCGCCGGCCAGATGCTCGTTCGCCCAGCAGCAGGCCTGGGCACGCCGGGCGCTGGCCGGGCAAGGTCTGCAGGAGCGCGTTGCGGCGCATTTTCGCGGCCTCTGGACTGACGACCATCCCAGCATGACCGTGGTCGTAAGCCGTCCGGGCCGCCCGGAAACCGTGCTGGTGTCCACTTCCCAGTACGCAATGATGCTGCCATGGAAGCGCGTGTCATCGACGAACTTCGACCAGCACGTTCTGGCAGGCGCGCAGGAGCAGTGGCGTCCGGCGTTGAGCGATGCACTGATGGCGCTGCTGCCTGCGGGGGAACCCAGCCGCGAACGTTTCAGGATCGGCTGGTTGCAGAACAGATTACGAGACGACATTGCCCAGGAGGCGCTGCGTTGTGGGGCGCTGCGCAAGGAAACTGCAGATTGATCATCCACGGATGCTCTGCGATCAACGGTGCAGACTCGACAGCGACAGGTCGATCGCGGTGCGGCCGGACAGGCGCCCCAGCAGGGAAGTTGTCCGTGGAGAGCGCTGCCTGGGCATCCGCGCTCACGCCAGTGGCAGGCGGTCCTGCGCGTGCGAAAGGCGATCATGCAGGTCGCGCACATGCTCGGCCCTGGCATGTACCCGGGTGGTGTCGCCGAAGCTGCGCAGATAGGCGCAGGCGGCGAAGCCGTCACTCTTGCTTTCATACTCCGTAATCCAGGCCAGTCGGTCCGGATTGTCGGCCTGCTCGGCCGACCACGCGGCGGCGGGCGGGCGGATGCGGTACTTCAGGCCGACACGCCATGGTTTCGGTGTCAGCCGGGCCCGGAAGCAGTGCTGCAGCCGGCACATGCGCGCGTACAGCGTGTCGGTGCCCAGTGCGTTGAAGAACGCCTGCAGCGCCTCGTCGCCGGGGGAGAACGTGGCATGCATGGCCAGTATCCGCAGCCCGGCCGGCGTCCGGTACGCGCGCAGATGCCAGTCCGGGTGCTGCCTGCTGAAGTCCGCAACCCGCTGCAGGGCCACGCCCTCGGCGCCACCGGCAGCGGCCAGGCGACGCCTGCGTTGCATCAGCATCGCGGTATTCACCAGAGCCACGGCTGCCACGCCCAGTACCAGCCCCACCAGCCAGTGCCAGAGCAGGGTGCCGATGAGGGCAACGGCAGGCAGCAGGGTTGCCGTGATGACGACGGGCATCACACATCCTGCCGGTGGTTTCGGGTGGTCAATGTCGGCGAACAGGACGTCCGGAGTGTTCAGGCACAGCGCACCGTAGCTGTTGCGGGTGATCACCACGCCGCCATCGCGCTGCACGATCTGCTCGCGGATCGGCACGCCTTCCACGCCGTAGTTGCTGCGGACCTCGCGGCGCGGCAGTGCCTGCCCGGCGAGGATGGCATTGAGCGCTTCGTTGGCCCGGCGCTCGGCGTGTGCCTGAGCGTCGGCAGGGCTTGTGTCGGACCATCCGAAGCGACGCACGACCACCGGCCGGCCGCGGAAACGGGCCTGCAGGCGGGCTTCGGCCCAGTACGCGGGAACGATCATCATCGTGCGGTGCGCCATCATCCATGGCAGATGCCGAGGTGAGTCTGGCACAGGGGCGTAACGGCCGCACCCGCCTGCTGCGGCGAAGGGGACGCAGTGATAGATTGCCTGCCTGGCATTGTCTCCACCAAGGACGGATCGATGTTCGTTTCCCTGCGTGGCCTGCTTGCCCTGGCGCTGGCCGGGACGGCCGGCGTGGCCCATGGTGCAGCGCCCGGGCCCGAGATCCTGATTTCCGACGCCAGCCGCTTCTATGCCCTTTACGACACAACCGATGGCCAGCCCAGCGTCGCCCAGTTGGCGCAGTACCTGGCCGAAGGGACGCCCAGCCTGGGCGAGTTCGCGAGCCGGCGACGGGTCACCGCCGAGCGCATCGCCGACGCCATGCGTCGCGACCCTGCGATGTACGCCAACGGCCGGACCTGCCTGGATGAACTGCCTGCGGTACGCCAGCGGCTGGTGCAGGTGTTTGCCAATCTGCAGGCGATCTATCCGCAGGCGAGGTTTCCACCGGTCGCGATCATGGTCGGGCGCGGCCGCCCGGTCGGGCTGACCCATCCGGGAGGCGTGCTGATCGGGCTGGAAGCCCTTTGCGCGGCTGACTTCATGAACCCCAATGTGCAGGACCGCTTCGTGCATGTGATCGCGCACGAGTACGTGCACATCCAGCAGACCGGTGCGATCGATTTCGAGCAGGGCGATCCGCGTGCGACGGTGCTGCGCCTGTCACTGGCCGAAGGCGTTGCCGAGTTCATCACCGAACTGGTTTCCGGCAGCGTCGGCAACGGACGCCACGCGGCATGGACGCGGGGCAGGGAAGTGCACATCGAAAGTGCATTCGCGCTGGACCTGGACAGTACCGATCTGTCGCCCTGGCTGTACAACTACACGCCCGGTTCCGACGCGCCCTACGATCTGGGCTACTGGGTGGGCTACCGCATCGCCAAGGCGTACTACCTGCAGGCCAGGGACAAGCGCGAAGCGGTGCGCGCCCTGATCGAACAGGACGATCCGAAGGCGATCCTGGCGGCCAGTGGCTGGACGCCGGGCATGTGGATGCCGGCGAAGGTGACTGGCGTGGCCGCACGCGCTGCGGCACGCTGAGTGCGGAACAGAACGCTACGGGAGATCGGCATGCACATTCCTGCTTTGACGGCCGGCGCCATCGCACTGGCATTGGCGATGACCGGCGGCGTGAACGCGGCCGAGGCACCCGCCATCAACCCGCTGCTGACACGGCCAGTGGAGCAGCTGCGGCCGGACGAAGTCCGTTTCATGCAGCAGCGTCTGGCGGATTGGCCACAGCTGCAGCGCTATCGTGACGCCAACGCAGCACTGCCTGCTGCCCGGCCCGGAAAGCCACGCGTGGTGTTCTACGGCGACTCGATCACCGAGGGCTGGGGGGCTGAGGGCAGTGCCGCCTTCTTCCCCGGCAAGGGGTATCTCAATCGTGGCATCGGGGGCCAGACCACGGCGCAGATGCTGGTTCGCTTCCCGCAGGATGTGCTTGCGCTGCATCCCCAGGTGGTGGTGATCCTGGCCGGCACCAACGATATCGCCGGCAATACCGGCCAGGCCACGCAGGCGATGATCGAAGACAACGTGCAGGCGATGGTGGCGCTGGCGAAAGCGCAGGGCATCAGCGTGGTGCTGGCCTCGGTGCTGCCGGTCAGCGAGTACCCCTGGATGCCTGGTATCGAGCCCGCCGCGAAGGTGCGCGCATTGAACCGTGCACTGAAACGCCATGCCGACGAACAACAGCTGGTCTACCTGGATTACCACACGCCGTTGGCCAACGCGCAGGGCGGTCTGGATGCCGACCTGGCCGGCGACGGCGTGCATCCCACCACGAAAGGCTACGCGGTGATGGCACCGCTGGCCGAGGCTGCGATCGATCAGGCGCTGGCGAGGCGCGCCGCTCGGTGATGGTCAGCGCGATGGCGTGGCAGGCAGGGCGCCCAACAGCCACTCGCAGAAGCTGATCACCAGCGGATCGCGCGCGCTGTCGTCGTGCAGCAGCCAGCTCCAGCGGGGCCCGCGCACGCGGGCATCGTCCAGCGGCTGCAACAACCCCTGCGCGCGCGCAGCTGTGGCCAGCAGTTCACTGACCAAGGCGATGCCCAGGCCCTGGCAGGCTGCGTCGAGCAGCTGTCCAGGCTCGGAGAAGTTCAGGCCGTCGCTACGCTGCCCGACGTCGACACCTCCCTGGACCTGCCATTGGCTCCAGTCCATTTCGCGTTCGCCATGAAGGGTAGGCCGTTGCGCCACCGGTACGTCCAGCAGACTGGGGTGGCATGCCGGATATAGACGATCGTGCAGCAGCACGCGGTGCGTGCAGTGCGCCTGTGCCTCCAGGTCGTTGCGTACGGCAATGTCCAGCGTCTGCGTGCCCATGTCCGGCGCGTTCTCGCTTGTCAACAGCCACAGATCGGCCTGCGGGTGCTGGCGGCGGAAGTCGGCCAGGCGCGGCACCAGCCAGTGCCTGGCGAATGCGGGACTGGTGTTGACGATCAGTTGATTGGGCTTGCGGTACTGGTCGAGCCGGCGGACGCCACTGGCCAAGCTGCGGAGCATGGCCTGGGTGGTCTCCAGCAGATCGATGCCGGCATCGGTGAGCGTGACGCTGCGACCTTGCCGGAAGAAAAGAGGCTGCTCAAGTGATGTTTCCAGTCCGCGGATCTGCTGGCTGATGGCTGATTGGCTCAGGTGCAGTTCCTGCGCAGCGCGATGGAAGCTGCCAAGGCGTGCAGCGGCTTCAAAGCCGCGCAGGGCGGTCAGCGAGGGCCAGTGCTTGAGCATGAGTGATAAGTAAAAGTGTTGATAATGCGGCTGAATCTATCGTTTGTGCTTATTGAATGGCAAGCGCAGCATGAGCTATCCCATTTCGTCCGGAGCCGATCATGTCCACCCGCCGTCGTTTCCTCAGCCAACTGGCCGGTGCGGCCGCCCTAGGCGGTGTCGCTGCGATGGGCGTGACTGGGATGGCCAAGTGCGCCGTTGCAGCTGGCCCGGCGGGCTGGCGCATGCCGGACGAGCATGGCCCGCAGGAGCGGGTTTTCCTGGCCTTCGCCGCGCAACCTCGCGTGTGGGGTTCGCAGGCCGACGCGGTGAACAATGCGATCGCACGCCTGGCGCGCACTATCGCCGGTTACCAGCCGGTCACCGTGCTGTGCTGCCCGGCGCAGCGGACGCAGGCGCAGAATCGGTGCGGCCGCGACAACATCGAGTTTCTCGATGTCCCGCTGGACGACATCTGGGTCCGCGACTACGGCGGCTGCTTTGTCACCGATGGCAAGGGGGGCCTGGGCCTGGTCGATTTCAACTTCAACGGTTGGGGTGGAAAACAGACTGCGCGCAACGACGGTAGGGTGGCGCCGTGGCTTGCCCGTATCACGGGCGCGACGTTGCTGGAAAGTGACCTCGTCGGCGAAGGCGGTGGCATCGAGGTCGATGGGCAGGGCACCGCAGTACTCACCGAGAGCTGCTGGGTAAACCACAACCGCAATCCGGCGTGGTCGCGCGCCGGGATCGAAGCGGAGCTGAAGCATCAGCTCGGCCTGCGCAGGGTGATCTGGCTGCCAGGCATCCGCGGCCGTGATATCACGGACGCGCACGTGGACTTCTATGCACGCTTCGTACGCCCCGGAGTCCTGATCGCCAACCTCGACAACGATCCCGGCTCCTACGATTACGAAGTGACGCGCACGCATCTGCAGATACTGAGAGAGGCCACCGACGCCGAAGGACGCCACCTGCAGGTGCATACCCTGCCACCTCCGCTGCACCCGCGCGACAACGTACATACACGTGACAACGCGGACCTGGCATTGGGCTACATCAACTATCTGCCGATCAACGGTGCGGTGATCGCACCGCAGTTCGGCGATGGACGTGCCGACGCGCAGTGCCGCGAACTGCTGCAGAACCTGTATCCGGGCCGGTCGATCGAGCAGGTCGACATCGATGCGATCGCCGGGGGCGGCGGCGGGATCCACTGCGTGACCAAGAACATGCCGCAGGTCGGGTAGTGCTGGCAGAAGGTCAGTCGTCGTCGCGCTTCAGCGCAGCGTCGGCAGCCAGCAGAGCTTCGGCGGCGGCGCTGAGTGCGGGGGAGGGCGGCAACGGCGAACCGATGGCGTCCATCATCTGCTGCATGCCCACGAATGCACGCGCGCGGCGATCATAGATGCCGGTGACCAGCAGGGCGCGCGTGGCGATCTTCTGGCCGTCGCCGACCAGCACGCGCTGCTCCATGATCACGCGCGTGCCGACCCAGCCGGCCAGGCGTGTTTCCAGGGTGAAGCGCTGGAATGGCCGGAGCTCGCGGCGGAACTGGATGGTGCCGGCGCCGACGATCGGCGCCCATTTCTCGCGCAGCGCCACCTTGCCCAGGCCCATGCGCAGGATCAGGTCCAACCGGCCCAGATCGAAGATGTTCCAGTAGCGGCCGTTGGTCATGTGCAGGTTGCTGTCCAGATCGTTGGGCAGCACCCGGAACTGCAGCCGCGACACGCCGAAAGGCGCCTCCAGCCTGGGCCGGAACAGACTGCACAGCAGCAGATGGAGCAGGCGGAACCAGAGATTCATGATTATTACGAGTGTTATAGAATCGACGGTACGCTAGTCTATGGCGACTGTCTTAGCAAGGCGCAGCCATGAGTCCGCGAACGTCCGACGCTCCCCAGCGCGTGATCGATGCCGCCGCGCAGATGCTGGCTCGGGTCGGGCTGAACGCAACCAGCATCCGTGAAGTGACCAAGCTGGCCGACGCGCCGCTGGGGTCCACCTACCACCACTTTCCCGGCGGCAAGCAGGAGCTGCTGGCGCGCGCCACGCTTATGGCCGGCGACAAGGTGGAAGCGCTGCTGGTGGCGCTGCTGAAGGGCGGCGCAGTGCAGGGCCTGCAGCAGTTCCTGGCGATGTGGCGCGAGCGCCTGCTGCGCTCCGGGTTCCGCGCGGGTTGCCCGGTGCTGGCCGCTGCCGTTGAGGAGCCGATGGACGCGGTGCCGAGCCAACCCCGCGCGGCAGCTGCCGATGTGTTCGCGCGCTGGCACGATCATCTCGCCACGGCGCTCGTCGCCGAAGGACATGCGCCAGCCGCCGCGGGTGAGCTGGCCAGCCTGGTGATTGCCAGCGTGGAAGGCGCGGTGGCGATGTGCCGCGCGCTGCAGGATATCGCTCCGTTTGACCAGGTCGCCGCGCAGCTGCTCAGGGCTGTCGCGCCACCTGCGCGCTAGAATCAACGCGAACGCGCTGCTGCGTGCCCGGCAAGGACGTCCACATGTTGCACCACCTCTCCCTCGGCGTCCGTGACCTCGATGCCGCAGGCCGCTTTTACGATGCCGCACTCGCCACGCTTGGGTTTCGCCGGGTCTTCGAGGACGAGACCGCGATCGGTTATGGGGTGGTCGATGATGAGGATGCGCTGTGCCTGAAGCTGCGTGATGACGCCGCAGCGCCGGGTCCCGGTTTCCACGTAGCGTTTGCCGCGGACTCGGCAGCGGCCGTGGATGCCTTCCACGCAGCCGCCGTGGCCAACGGGGGCGCTGACAACGGTGCGCCCGGGCCGCGCCCCGATTACGGTGACTTCTACTACGCGGCGTTCGTGGTCGACCCCGATGGCCATCGCATCGAAGCGGTGACCAAGGCGCGGCCGGAGTGACGCAGCCAGGTGTTTCGGCGCCCGCACGCTGACAAGCACAAGCGCACGCAGCAGCTCACGCCAGCGATGGTTCGCGCGGTGGGACGCTGCCGGGTACGTCGTCGAGGTGGCTGAAACGACGGCGCCGGATCACACGCGGCGCCGCCTGAGGCGATCAATCGAAACGCCAGCGCACGCCCGCATAGATGCCCCGGCCTTCGCCGGGCGTGGAGCGGGCGACATCCTTGCCGGCGTCGTTGTAGCCCGGTGTGACCGTGGCCGCGTAGTGGCGGTTGCCGAGGTTGCGCATCTCCGCCCACGCCTGCCAGCGGCCACCGGGTGCGTCGTAGCCGATGCGGCTGCCGAAGATCACGTGGCTGTCGGCCCAGTAGCTGTTGGCGTAGTCCACCGCGATGCGCGAGGCGTATTCGGTGTTCAGCGCGGCGTACAGGCCGGAGGCATGATCGAAGCGCAGCTCGGCCTGGTAGCTGTGGCGCGGCAGGCCCGGCAGGCGGTTGCTGCCGAAGCGCGCGTCGTGGCGGTAACGGAAATCACTGAAGGTGTACGCTTGGCGCAACGACAGGCGCCCCGGCGCGGCCTGCCACAGCGTGCTGTCCAGACCGGCTTCGATGCCGCGGTGCACGGTGGGGCTGGCGTTGTTTTCTGCGATGAACAGGTTCGGCACCGGTTGCAGTTCGACACTGAGCAGTTCGTGGTTTATGTGCGCGTAGTAGCCGGTCAGTTCCCAGCGACCCAGCGCCGCGTTACCGCGCGCGCCCAGTTCCAGCGTGGTGGCGGTCTGGTTCTGCATCGGCACCGGCGCGCGCTGGCGCCCGCTGGACGGGCCGTTGCCCGGCCCGAAGTACTGGTTCGAGCCCCAGATCATCGACCACGGGTGGGGCGCTTCCACCGAGCGGCTGAGGTTGCCGAACCACTGGGTCTGCGCGCTGTGCTGCCAGGTGAAGCCCAGTCGCGGTGCGTAGTCCCAGTCGTGGTCGCGCAGGCGGCCGCCGCTGCTCGGCCAGGTCACCTGCACATCGCGGCGGGTGTTGATCAGTGCCAGCCCGGTCTGCATGCGCAGGCGGTCATTGAAGGCGAGGGTATTGCTGAGGTGCAGTGTGCTGTCGGTGCCGTGGTGGCGGAAGTCACGCGTGCACGTACCGGCGGCATAGCCGTTGCTGGCAAAGCGCAGCGACTCGCGCACATCGGCGTCCAGATCGTGGGTGACGCGCAGACCGATCGTGGTTTGGCTGTCCAGGCCGAACAGCCGGTGGCGGTGGTGGTAGTCCAGCGTGGCGTTGAGGTTGGCGTAGTCCAGCTGCTGGCGGTACAGGCTCTCGTTCAAGTCCATCGGATACGTGTGATAGACCAGCCCGGCCTGCAGCGAAGAATCCTCGTCGATCTGCAGCGTGGTGACATTACCGACCCAGGTACTGCCCGGCTGCGGGCGGCGCGCATCGATGGCCAGGTTGGCCGCGTTCGCCGCATGCGGATCGTTGCGGATCTGATCGCGGGTCAAGCGACCGGGCGTTTCGTGATTGGTTTCGCGGTAGCGAACGAAGAAACGCGTCTGCAGGTCGGGCGTGATCTGCCAGCCGATGTTGGCCATCGCGCCCTTGCCGTCGCCGCGCGCATGGCGCTGATAACCATCGAACTCGGTATCGGTGTAGGCCAGGAAGTAATCGAGATCTCCGTTGACACCGCCCCAGCTGATGCCGCGTTTCTGGTAGCCACGGCTGCCCGCTTCGTAGTGCAGCTGCACACCGGCCGAATCGCGGCCGCTGCGGCTGGTGTAGTCGATGGCGCCACCGAGTGCCAGCGCGCCGCGCTCGAAACCGTTGGCGCCGCGCAGCACCTCCACCCGCGACAGCCACAGCGGTTCCAGTAGTTCGTAGGGCGTGCCGCCGGGGCCGGTCAACGGCAGGCCGTCGATCGATACGGCAATGCCCGAGGCATGTGCGCCCGGGCCGCGATTGATGCCCGAGCCACGGATCGAGATCTTGGTGCCTTCGTTGCCGGGCGACTGCGCGCTGATGCCCGGCTGGAAGGCGAGTACATCGGCACTGCTGGCCAGTCGGCTGTCGGCCTTGGCCACGTCGATGACGTTGCTGGCGCCGGGCACGCGCTTGAGCGCCTCGCGGGCCTGGGCGCTGGCATCGGCCGCAGTGACCTGCACGGCATCAAGGGTGGTGGCCTGCGGAGCGGCCTGGGCGGTTGGGGCCAGGCCAAACGAGACGGCCAGGAACAGCAGCGACGGGGTAGGGCAGTACGGCGCGAGCGACATGCGGAAATGCTGTAAACCACGAAAGTGGCGCGCAAGTTAACAGGTCGACGGCGCCACGTCACCCATCACCGGCGTATGGGGCTGGTGCACCTGTAGAGCCGAGCCCATGCTCGGCTGCTTTTTTTACGGAGCCGAGCATCGGCTCGGCTCTACAAAGACGGTTTCGCCAGCGCCTTCGACTTCGCATACAGCCGCTCTGCGACATCCTTCTCACCCAATGCCGCATGACACTCGGCCAGGCTGTCCCACACATTGGCCGAATCCGGATACAGCTCGGTGTTGAGGGCGAATACCTTCAACGCGCTGCGCGCACCGAGGTTCGCGAAGATGGCGTAGCCATCGGTGTTGATCGCGCGTTCCAGTTCGTTGGCCGCGATGCCGCTGCTGTCGCGCAACCATGTGCGCAGGGCCGGTGCAGCGCCTGCATCATCTTCCAGCGCATAGGCAATCAAGCGTTCGGACAACACCGCATGCGGAAATTCCTTCGGTGCGGCCACCGCCATCGTGCTTTCCACCAGCGTGCTCGACCACACGTTGCGGGCGCTGCCGTTGGTGAGGTACACGAACAGCCAGTAGCCGCTGGCCAGGGTGTCCTTGTACGCCAGCCGCGCGCGCACGCGGGTGCCACCATCATGACCGACCTGGGTGTAGCCATCGCTGCGCGTGGTATCCCAGCCGGTGGAGAAGAAATTGCTGCGGCCATCGGTCAGCCTCTGCGGCTGCCAGAGCTTTTCCAGTGTTGCCGTACGCAGCAGCTTGCCGGTGGCCAGCGCCTGCAGGAAACGGTTCATGTCGCCCACGCTGGTCTGCAGATCCGCATGGCCCCAGCCGTAGTCCGGCCACGGGTCTTCGTTGGCCGGCTGCAGCTGCCCATCCTTGCCGATGTACGGCACGGCCGCGCGCTGGGCTGGCACGCTGGCTACACCCCACGAGGTGCTGGCCATCTTCAACGGCTGCAGGATGCGTTCGCGGGCGATCGCCGGGTAGGGCCTGCCGTAATGCGTTTGCAGCAATGCGGTCAGCACCAGATAGTTGGCCTGCGTGTACTGCACGCGGCTGCCGGTGGCGAACTGCATCGGTGCCGCGCCGGCCACCTTCAGTGCAGCGGCAAGATCTGGCGCCACACCGGTGTAGCCCTTGCTCACCCAGCGGTTGTCCACCCGCTCGTAGTACTCGCCGATACCGGAGCTGTGGTTGAGGAAATCACGCACACGGATCGCCTGCCATGCTGCGGGCAAGTCCGGCACATAGCGGCTGGCCGGTGCATCCAGATCCACCTTGCCCTCATCGATCAGCTGCATCACCAGCGTGCTGGTCAGCAGCTTGGCCATCGACTGCGCGGCGAAGATGGTATCGACGGTGGCCGGTGAATGGGTAGCGGGATCACGTTCACCGCTGGCGCCCTGGTACAGCACCTGGCCGTTGTGTGCGACCAGTACCGCCTGGCCGGCGATGCCATAGCGTTCGCGGTTGGCCTGCAACTGCGCATCCATCCGGGCCGGAAGATCGTTGCGAACATCCCCCGCCAGAGCAGGCAGGGCAACGGTCAAGGCACAGAAGAGCGCGGCAAGGGCGCGGTACATCGCGATGATCCGTCAGTGGCGATGGCGCATCTTGGTCAGCGGCGGGGGCGGGGTCAAGCGCATGGCGCCGGGCCATGCCCGGGATTGCAGGTACCGTGCCGGTAGCGCCGGGCCATGCCCGGCGACACCCGGGTCACGATCAGCCCAGAATTCCCGGCAGATCCAGCCCCTTCTCCTTCGCGCACTCGATCGCGATGTCATACCCCGCATCGGCGTGGCGCATCACGCCGGTGGCCGGGTCGTTCCACAGCACACGACCGATGCGCTTGGCGGCCGCCTCGGTGCCATCGCAGACGATGACCATGCCGGCGTGCTGCGAGAAGCCCATGCCCACGCCGCCGCCGTGGTGCAGCGATACCCAGGTCGCACCGCTGGCGGTGTTGAGCAGCGCGTTCAGCAGCGGCCAGTCGGAGACTGCGTCGGAGCCGTCGGCCATGGCTTCGGTTTCGCGGTTCGGCGAAGCGACGCTGCCGCTGTCCAGGTGGTCGCGGCCGATCACCACCGGCGCCTTCAGCTCACCGTTGGCGACCATTTCGTTGAAGGCCAGCCCCAGCCGATCACGGTCACCCAGGCCCACCCAGCAGATGCGCGCCGGCAGACCCTGGAACTTGATCTTCTCAGCGGCCATGTCCAGCCAGCGGTGCAGGTGCGGGTTGTCCGGAATCAGTTCCTTCACCTTGGCATCGGTCTTGGCGATGTCTTCAGGATCGCCACTCAGCGCGGCCCAGCGGAACGGGCCGATGCCGCGGCAGAACAGCGGACGGATATAGGCCGGGACGAAGCCGGGGAAATCGAAGGCATTGGCCACGCCTTCTTCCAGCGCCATCTGCCGCAGGTTATTGCCGTAATCGACGGTCGGCACGCCCAGTGCGTGGAAGCCGAGCATGGCGCGGATGTGGTTGGCCATCGAGGCACGCGCGGCCTTTTCCACTTCCTTCGGCGCGGAAACCCGCTTCTCGTCCCATTGTTCGACGGTCCAGCCCTGCGGCAGGTAGCCGTTCACCGGGTCGTGCGCGGAGGTCTGGTCGGTCAGCAGGTCCGGCTTCACGCCGCGCTTGAGCAGTTCGGCCAGCACATCGGCAACGTTGCCGAGCAGGCCCACCGATTTCGGCGTGCCCGCCTTGCAGGCTTCATCGATCAGGCGCAGTGCTTCGTCCAGGTTGTCGGTCCAGGTGTCCAGGTAGCCGGTGCGCAGGCGCATGTCGATGCTGCTCCTTCGGCACTCGACCGCCAGGCAGGAGGCACCCGCCATCACTGCCGCCAGCGGCTGCGCGCCGCCCATGCCGCCCAGGCCGCCGGTGAACAACCACTTGCCGGTGAGATCGCCGCCGAAGTGCTGGCGGCCCATTTCCACGAACGTCTCGTAGGTGCCCTGCACGATGCCCTGTGCGCCGATGTAGATCCAGCTGCCGGCGGTCATCTGGCCGTACATGGCCAGGCCCTTCTTATCCAGCTCGTTGAAGTGGTCCCAGTTGGCCCAGCGCGGCACCAGGTTGGAGTTGGCGATCAGCACGCGCGGCGCATCGGCATGCGTGCGGAACACGCCCACCGGCTTGCCCGACTGCACCAGCAGGGTCTGGTCATCGTCCAGGCGCTTGAGCGTTTCGACGATGGCATCGAAGCTCTCCCAGTCGCGCGCGGCGCGGCCGATGCCGCCGTACACCACCAGTTCCTGCGGCCGTTCGGCCACGTCCGGATGCAGGTTGTTCATCAGCATGCGCAGCGGTGCTTCGGTCAGCCAACTCTTGGCGTTGAGCGTGGTGCCGGTCGGTGCGGCAAGGGTGCGGGACGGGTCGTTGCGGGTCATGCGGCGCTCCGGTTCGTAGCAAATTCAAGGCAGGCATTGAGCACCTGCGCCAGGGTGTGGCGCAGCGGTGCGGCGTGGTCGGGGTCGAGCGGGGTGGGCCAGCTGTGCTCGTCCACCTGGTCCGGCAGGGGTTCGTGCATGTAGCCGCGACAGGCCAGCTCCATCTGCAGGCTGTGCACGCCGCCGGCCACGTTGCTGTAGTGGCGGGTGATCCAGCCGCCCTTGAAGCGGCCGTTGCGCACCTGGCTCATGCCGCTGATCTTCAGCAGGTTCTCCACCACGTCGCTCAGTGCGTTGTCGCAGGAGGTATCCGGTGCGCCGGACGGACCGGCGGTGCC
Organism: Stenotrophomonas sp. GD04145; assembly: GCF_029835135.1. Lineage (NCBI taxonomy): Bacteria > Pseudomonadati > Pseudomonadota > Gammaproteobacteria > Lysobacterales > Lysobacteraceae > Stenotrophomonas > Stenotrophomonas sp. GD04145. Next base: position 21,061 of record NZ_JAODZG010000034.1, read on the forward strand.
GAGATTGAACTGCGGCAGTTCACCGTCGAACAGGTGTGGAATGTGCGAGCGGATCGAGTGCGCGTCATACACCACCACCGTGCCGTGACGTGCGCGCAGCCGCGCGATCTGCGCGGCCAGCGCGTCGTGGTAAGGCGCGAAATAGGTGTCCCGACGGCGCGCGATCTCCGCTTCGTCCGGCTCGCGCCCGGCGTGGTACAGCGGCTGGTTGTCGAAGGTGGTCAGCGGGCACAGGCCGGTGGTGTTCTGGCCCGGGTACAGCGATACCCCGCTGGGATCGCGGTTGAGATCGATCACCGAACGCGAGATCGCCGACCGCACGGTGGTCGCGCCCATGCCGCGTGCGAAGTCGTACAGTTCGTGCACCCACCAGTCGGCGTCGCGACGCGCCAGCCATGGCGAGTGATAGTCGCCGATCAGATCGTGCGGCAGCTCGCTGCCGGTATGCGGGAAGCTGACGATCAGCGGGGCATCGCCCTCGTGCACCGTCAGCCATTCGGGGTGGGCATTCATGCCTGCGGCTCCACGGTCGGAAGGACAGCTTCCAGGCCCCGTGCCAGCGCGCCGCTGCGCACGAGCGAGGTGGCAACCACCATGTCCGGGTGGAAGTAGCGGTCGTCCTGCAGGGTCGGCACCTGCGCGCGCAGGGTGGCGCGTACGTTCTCCAGTGCAGCGCTGGAGCGCAGCGGCGCATGGAAGTCACAGCCCTGTGCGGCGGCCAGCAGTTCGATGCCGATCACATTGGCCGCGTTCTCGGCCATCTGCATCAGCCGGCGCGCACCGTGCGCGGCCATGGACACGTGGTCTTCCTGGTTGGCCGAGGTCGGGATCGAATCCACACTGGCCGGATAGGCCCGCTGCTTGTTCTCGGACACCAGCGCGGCGGCGGTCACCTGCGGAATCATGAAGCCGGAATTCAGGCCGGGGCGCGGGGTCAGGAAAGCCGGCAGGCCGGACAGTGCCGGATCCACCAGCATGGCCAGGCGGCGTTCGCTGATCGAACCGATCTCGCACACCGCCATCGCCAGCATGTCGGCCGCGAAGGCCACCGGCTCGGCGTGGAAGTTGCCGCCGGACAGCGCCTCGCCGGTGTCGGTGAACACCAGCGGATTGTCGGACACGCCGTTGGCTTCGATTTCCAGCGTGGTGGCGGCCTGGCGCAGGATGTCCAGTGCCGCACCCATCACCTGCGGCTGGCAGCGCAGGCAATACGGATCCTGCACCCGCACGTCGTTGTCGCGATGCGATTCACGGATGCCCGAGTCCTGCATCAGCGTGCGCAGCGTGGCGGCCGTGGCGATCTGTCCGCGCTGGCCACGAATGGCATGGATGCGCGGATCGAATGGTGTATCCGATCCCTTCGCCGCTTCCACCGACAGTGCGCCGGTGACCAGCGCGGCCTGGAACACGGTCTCGATCTCGAACAGGCCGGCCAGTGCATAGGCGGTGGAGAACTGGGTGCCATTGAGCAGGGCCAGGCCTTCCTTTGCGCCCAGTTCAACCGGCTGCAGGCCGGCCCGCGCCAGTGCGTCCCGGGCCGCCAGCCGCTCATCGCCGATGAAGGCTTCGCCCACGCCCAGCATCACGCTGGCCAGGTGCGAAAGCGGTGCGAGGTCACCCGATGCGCCGACCGAGCCCTGCGCCGGCACCACCGGCAACACGCCCTTGACCAGCATCGCCTCCAGCAGCAGCAGCGTCTCCTCGCGCACACCGGAAGCCCCCTGGGCCAGGCTGACCAGCTTCAGCGCCATCATCAGCCGCACCACGCTGGCGGGCATCGGCTCACCCACGCCTGCGGCGTGCGAAAGAACGATGTTCCGCTGCAGCGTGGCCAGGTCTTCGCGCTCGATGCGCACGCTGGCCAGCTTGCCGAAGCCGGTATTGATGCCGTACACCGGCGCACCCTTGGCGACGATGGCCGCCACGGCGGCGGCACTGGCGCGTACCACCGGCAGCGCCGCCGGATCCAGCGCAAGCGGCGCACCGCGATAGACCTGTCGCCACTGGGCGAGGGTGACATGGCCGGGGCGAAGAACCAGGGTGTTGCTCATGTGTTGCTCCAGGAGGCAGGCAGGTCGGGCTGACCGCGCACCACGCGCGCGTGCAGCGGGTTGAATCCAATGCGGTAGACCAGGTCGGCGGGCGCGTCGATGTCCCAGATCGCCAGGTCGCAGTCCATGCCCACGGCCAGGCGCCCGATGCGGTCGCCATGGCCCAGCGCACGCGCTGCTTCGCGGGTGAAGCCGGCGATGCACTCGTCCACCGTCAGGCGGAACAGGGTCGCGCCCATGTTCATCGCCAGCAGCGGGCTGGTCAGCGGCGAGGTGCCCGGGTTGCTGTCGGTGGCCAGTGCCAGCGGCACACCCGCTGCACGCAGCGCGGCAATCGGCGGCGGGGTGGTATCGCGGGTGAAATAGAACGCGCCCGGCAGCAGCACGGCAACGGTGCCGGCCGCCGCCATCGCGGCGATACCGGCGTCATCCAGATGTTCGATGTGATCGGCCGACAGCGCGCCGAAGCCGGCGGCAAGCTCTGCGCCGTGCTGGTTGCTCAACTGCTCGGCATGGATCTTCACCGCCAGTCCGTTCGCGCGTGCGGCGTCGAACACCTGCCGCGCCTGCGCAGAGGAGAAGGCGATGTTCTCGCAGAACACGTCCACGGCTTCGGCCAGGCCCTCGGCCGCGATGGCCGGAATCATCACGTCGCAGACCTCGTCGATGTACTCCTGCGCCTGGCGGCCCGGGGGAACCGCATGGGCACCCAGGAAGGTCGGCACCACATTCACCCGGCATTCCTCGCCCAGCGCGCGTGCGACCTGCAGCTGCTTGCGCTCGTCGTCCAGGGTCAGGCCGTAGCCGGACTTGATCTCGATCGTGGTCACGCCCTCGGCGCGCATCGCCAGCAGGCGAGGACGGCTCTCGGCGGCAAGCTGGGCTGGCGTCGCGGCGCGCGTGGCGCGCACGGTGGAGACAATGCCGCCGCCCGCGCGGGCGATGTCGGCATAGCTCACACCCTGCAGGCGCTGCTCGAATTCGTTGGCGCGGTTGCCGGCGTAGACCAGGTGGGTGTGGCAGTCGATCAGGCCGGGCGAGACCCAGCGGCCTTCGCCGTCGATGCGGGTGGTCGGCTGCAGATGGGCATCGCTGCCGGCCGGGCCGACGTGGACGATGCGGCCGCCCGCGCAGGCCAGCACGCCGTCACGGAGGACACCCAGGCCCTCACCGTCGAGGGTGATCAGATGGACGTTGGACCAGAGGATATCGACATGCATGGCATCCACACTGCGGCTGTGCTTATATGTCTATACAATATAGGTGTCCATTTCGGGTTGTCCAGCCATGTCCGATTCGCGTTCCCCGTCCTGTTTCCATGCCGCCCACGCGCTGCTCGCCGATGGCTGGGCCCGCGATGTCCGCCTGCAGGTGCAGGCGGGGCGCATCGCCGCGATCGACGTGGGGCAGCCCGCGCAGGATGGGGATGCCCGGGTCGGCATCCTGGTGCCGGGCCTGCCGAACCTGCACAGCCATGCGTTCCAGCGCGGCATGGCCGGCCTGACCGAGATCGGGGGCGGCGACGGCGACAGCTTCTGGAGCTGGCGCGAACTGATGTACCGCTTCCTCGCCCGCCTGCGCCCGGACGCAGTGCAGGCCATCGCTGCCCAGGCATACATGGAGATGCTGGAAAGCGGCTTCACCCGTGTCGGCGAGTTCCATTACCTGCACCACGATGCGGAGGGGCGGCCCTACGCCGACCGGGCCGAGATGAGTGCACGTATTGCCGCAGCCGCGGCACAGACCGGCATCGGCCTGACCCTGCTGCCGGTGTTCTATGCCCACGCCGATTTCGGTGGTGCGGCACCGAACCCGGCCCAGCGTCGGCTGATTCACGACGTGGACGGTTTTGCGCGGCTGCTGGAGGGTGCCCGTGCTGCGCTGGCTGCGTTGCCCGATGCGGTGCTGGGCATCGCCCCGCACAGTCTGCGGGCCGTCACCGGCGATGAACTGGCAGCACTGCTGCCGTTGAACGAGGGCCCGGTGCACATCCACATCGCCGAGCAGGTGCGCGAAGTCGACGCCTGCCTGGCGTGGAGTGGACAGCGTCCCGTGCAGTGGCTGTACGCGCACACCGAGGTGGACGCGCGCTGGTGCCTGGTGCACGCCACCCACATATCCGATGACGAGCGCGCCTCCATCGTCGCCAGCCGGGCCGTCGCCGGCCTGTGCCCGATCACCGAAGCCAATCTGGGCGATGGCCTGTTCCCGATGCAGGCGTTCGCACGCGAAGGCGGGCGCTTCGGCGTGGGGTCCGATTCCAACGTGCTGATCGATGCGGCCGAGGAACTGCGCCTGCTCGAATACGGCCAACGCCTGGCGCTGCGCGGGCGCAACGTGCTGGCTGCCGATGCCAGCCGCAGCAGCGGCAGATTCCTGTTCGAGGGCGCGCTGCACGGCGGCGCACAGGCGTTGGGCGTGGCCGCAGGTCTGCAGGTCGGGGCCAGTGCCGACCTGCTCGAACTGGACGCCGCACACCCCGCGCTGCAGGCGCGACGGGATGACGCATGGCTTGACAGCTGGGTGTTCGCTGCACGTAATGGCGCGCTGCGATCGGTCTGGCGCCATGGCCGCCAATGCGTGGCCGAAGGCCGCCACCTCCAGCGCGAGGCGATCACCACCGCCTTCGCTACCGCCCTGCGCGGCGTGCTGGGCTGATCGCTTCCCGCCATCGAGACCTGTCACGTGAAGGCCAGCAAGTCCGCCACGCTCAACCAGCGCATCCGCAGCGACCTGGAAAGCCGCATTCTCAGCGGAGAGTGGGCGCCGGGTTTCCGCATCCCCTATGAGCACGAACTGATGGAGCAGTACGGCTGCTCGCGGATGACCGTCAACAAGGTGCTGACCGCGCTGGCCGAGAGCGGCATGATCGAGCGTCGCCGCCGGGCCGGTTCGTTCGTCGCCCGGCAGCCACCGCATCTGGAACAGGTGGCGCTGGAGATTCCGGACATCGCGATGGAGGTCGGCTCGCGCGGCCACCAGTACGGGTACCGGCTGCTGCAGCGCGAGCTGCGCCTGGCCGACGCCGGCAATGCCGGTGAAGTGGAGCTGGCCGGCAGTGAAATGCTGCTGGCGATGCGCTGCCTGCATCTTGCCGACGGCCGCCCGCTGGCGCTGGAGCACCGGTTGATCAGCCCGGTGGGTGTACCGGAGGTGCTGGAGGTGGACTTCAGCACCACCGCGCCGGGCAGCTGGCTGCTGCAGAACGTGTCCTGGACCCGGGCGCAGCACCGCATCAGCGCGTGGGGTGCGGACACGGCGTCTGCCCGCCTGCTGGACGTGAAGCCGGGCACCGCCTGCCTGGTGATCGAACGCCTGACCTGGCGGGGCGAACAGCCCATCACCCGCGTGCGCCAGGTGTTCCTCGGCGACGCCTGGGATCTGGTGGCCCGCTTCGCGCCCGGCGCGCGCTAGCGCGCACGCTTCCGCGCGTTCAGATCAATACGTCGCGCACTGCCGCCAGCGCACCGGCTCATCCACGCCGGGGCGGGCATTGAGCTGCACGCGCACCGTGCGCAGCGCGGGGTAGCGCAGGACCTGCGTGCAGACGCGCGGCCATACATCGTCAAGTTCGCCGGTGCGGTTGATCGCCAGGGTCTGCCGGGTCAGCCAGACGCCGCTGGCAATGCCGGGCTGGCCAGCCAGCGCCCGGGCCAGATCCGCCTGGTAGCGGTCAAGGGTCGCCATATCCGGGTTGGGGTCGCTGTGGCCATCGTCTGCCGGCGTGGAAACGGCAGCAGCAGGCGCCGCCGCTGCCGGTGCGGGCGCCTGGGAGACAGCGGCAGGCGCCGCGGCGGCGATGTCGGCGGAGGCAGGGGCGGTCACCGCCTGCGGCGCCGGTGACGCCAGGTGCAGGCCCTGCAGGCCGAGGCCGACCAGCAGGCCGACGGTTACCGAGGCCAACGCGGCAATGGCGATGCGACGCAGGGCCTCGTGGCGCGCAGTGGCGCGCACGCGCGCATCGATGTCGGCCGGCAGATAGGGCTGCAGCAATGGCCACAGGCGCGGGCCGTCCAGCACCTCCACGGCCTGCAGCTCGGCGGCACTGCGGCCATCGCGCTGGATCCGGCCTTCGGTGATCAGCACGCCGCCCTTGGCCCCGGCCAGCCGCGCTGCCGCGCCCAGTTCGTTCACCGCAGCGGTACCGATGCGATAGGCCAGGCCATGCTTGCAGGACACCCGCCAGGTATTGGGGCCATCGCTGAGCAGGAAATCGCTGCTGGGCTCGCGGGCATCCTCGGCAGGAACCTCCAGTTCGCGCAGGCCGCGCTGCTCGCGCAGCATCCGCTTGACCAGCGCGGAGAACTCCCGCCAGTGCATGCCGGCCAAGGCCTGCAGGCCCAGTTGCATCTCCTTCTGCCGCCGCTTGATCCACCACAGGTGAACGACGGCCAGGGAACAGATAAGCAGGGCCGACAGCAGGGCCAGAATCCAGGGAAGCATGCAGGGAGAGCGCGGAAGGGGCGAAAACGGAAGCGGACAGTGTAAAGCGCGCACTGCCTGGCAGGGTCAGGACGTTCCCCACAGCAAGCGTGATGGAACGCTCAGATCGGCGTTCCGCAGGCACGAAAAACCCGCCAATCCTGAAGCCGTGAGGGGAGGGAACAAACGGCAGGCGAAGCGATTGGCGGGTTGCTCGCGATTGTCAGGCAAATTTTATTGCATTGCAACAATCCATCGTCACGGCACGCTGCCCGGCGACTGGTGGCTGCCCGGGGCCGGCGCATCGCTGCCCGAGGCCGCCCGCGTCTCCAGCTTGGCCAGGCGCGCATGCAGGGCGTCCAGGCGTGCCTCCAGCGCGGTGAGCTCGTCGGCGGTGGGCACATGCAGGCGCTTGAGCACGCCCTGCACCTGGTCGTCGAAGGCCTTTTCGACCTTGTTCCAGGTGCCCGAGGCCTTCTCGCGCGCCTCATCCAGCGAGGACTCGACGTTGTCGCGCCATCCCGGGCCCTGCTCGCTGGCGCGCTCACGGCGGCGGGCCTCCCAGGCCTCGCCTTCCTTCACCAGCCCATCGAAGAAACGGCTGCCTTCGGCCTGTGCCCGGCCCAGCGCACCCAGTCCGGCCAGCCAGACCTGCTGGGCCGAATCGCTCAGCTTGCGTGAGAAGCGTCCGGCCTGTTCACCAAAGGTGGCGTCGTCGTCGCGGCGGTCGTCGTTTTCGTAGCGGTTCATCGCACTTCCCGTGGGAGTTGGACCTGCCCCGAGAGTAGCGCGCGCCGCCGTTGCAGGGCCGTGACGGCCGCTGTCGTGGTTCAGCCCAGCTTTTCCTTCAGCACGCGCTGGATTTCGCTTTCGACCATGCCTTTCATTGCCGACAGCAGGAAGCCGAGCTTGGCGGTCACCCGCACGGCGCCCGGCTGCAGCTCGATCGCGCCGTCCACGCCGCTGCCGGAGAAATTCAGCACATCGGCGCTCCACGAGGACTTCAGGCCAAAGCGCTCGGCCAGCTTGGCGGCAACCTGTTCGATCGCCTCGCGCGCCTGTGCGTAGGGCAGGGCGTGGGCGTGGCGGACATCGATGGTGGACATGCAGGCTCCTGGCGCAGGGCGGGGTGATCAGAGAGGGCGAGCATTGTGCGCATCGATCGCGTCCGCGCCAAGCGCTCATCCGGGGTTCTTCTTCGATGCCGGCCAACCTGCTAGGCTGCGCCGCGTGCAGAACCTGCTTGTTCACTTCAGTCAACAACAACAGCCCGACCAGCCGCTGCGGCCCGGGGTGCAACGCATCGTGCGCCATGCCAACGGCAGCGTGCGGCTGGGCGAAGCAGGCAACGGCGCGTTGCTGCTGGCGCAGTTCTGCATGGATGATCGCGGCCTCTGGCTCCAGGTCGGCAACGGCATCCGCGGCATCCATGTCAACGGCCGTCCGGTACGGCGCATGGCGCTGCTGCGCGCCGGCGATGCGGTGTATGTCGATGGCGTGGAAATGGTCCTGCGGGGCGAAGCCGAGAGCCTGCTGCAGGCGCCGTCACCGGACGGCGAAGATGCCGGCGACGAGCAGCGCCTGCTGCGGGGCGTCGGTGGCCTGCACCATGGCCGCAGTTTCACCTTGTCGCGCGCCCGCGTGATCGGCCGCGGCACCGAGGCCGACATCGCCATCGACGATCCGGCGTTCGCCGAACAGCACGCGCGCGTGGAAGTGCACGGCGATCGCGTCCTGCTGCGTGACCTGGGCAGCGCCGATGGCACCTGCGTCAACGGCGTGGCCGTGCGCCACTGCTGGCTGCAGCCGGGCGACCAGGTGGTATTCGATGGCCAGCACCGTTTCGTGCTGGAAGTGCCGCGTGATCCGCGCCGGCGGCCGCTGGCGGCCGAGGATGAGTCCAGCCACGAGGCCGAACGGGCGCCTGCCGAGCCCCTTCCTCCGCGCCGGGTCCGCCGCTGGCCGTGGCTGCTGGTCAGCGCACTGCTGCTGGCTGCGCTGCTCAGCCTGCTGCTCTGGTTCGGCGCGCGCTGAGCCTGTCGTCTCCGTGCTTCGGGCAGGCGCCGGCCCAGGTCGGCGACTGCCGGTGCAGTGCCGCGGGCGATGGATTCCGATGAAACCAAATTTCCCTTGCCGCGCAAGGCCGCAAGGCTGGTGCACTGCGGCATACTACGGATCTTGCCCCACAGGTGTGACATGACGCGCGCGTTCAACTTCAGTGCCGGCCCTGCAACCTTGCCGGAATCGGTCCTGCGCCAGGCGCAGGCGGAAATGCTGGACTGGCACGGTACCGGCGCCTCGATCGTGGAAATGAGCCATCGCGGTGCGGAATTCATGTCCGTCGCCGCCGAGGCCGAGGCGGACCTGCGCCGCCTGCTCGACATTCCCGAGGACTACGCCGTGCTGTTCCTGTCCGGCGGCGCCACCACCCAGCAGGCGTTGATCCCGCTGAATTTCGCAAGCCCCGGCCAGCGTGCCGACTACGTGGTCAGCGGCCACTGGGGCAGGACGGCGGTCAAGCAGGCCGGCCCCTATGTGGACGTCAACATCGCTGGCAGCAGCGAGGACGGGGGCTACCGCGAGCTGCCCGCGCACAGCAGCTGGCAGCTTTCGCCCGATGCGGCCTATGTGCACATCACCGCCAACGAGACCATCCACGGCGTCGAGTTCCGTGACGTGCCCGATACCGGCGATGTGCCGCTGGTGGCCGATTTCAGTTCGTCCATCGCCAGCGAACCGCTGGATGTGCGCCGCTACGGCGTCATCTACGCGGGCGCGCAGAAGAACCTGGGCCCGGTCGGCATCGCGGTGATGATCATCCGTCGCGACCTGCTGGAGCGCAGTGGCCAGCCGCGCGCGGACATCTTCGACTACCGCTCGCACGTGGCGCGCGACTCGATGCTCAACACCCCGCCCACCTGGAACTGGTACCTGGCGGGGCTGGTGTTCAAGTGGATGCTGGCCGAAGGCGGCGTGGCCGAGTTCGCCCGGCGCAATGCGGCCAAGGCCGCGCTGGTGTACGGCGCCATCGATGCGTCCGGCGGCTTCTATCGCAATGAAGTCGCGCACGCGGCGCGCTCGCGGATGAACATCCCGTTCTTCCTGCCCAACGCCGACCTCGATGCGCGTTTCGTCGCCGAGGCCAAGGCTGCCGGGCTGCTGGCGCTGAAGGGTCACAAGGTGGTCGGCGGCATCCGTGCTTCGCTGTACAACGCCATGCCGCTGGCGGGTGCGGAGGCGCTGGTCGCCTTCATGGCCGCGTTCCAGCAGCGCTACGGCTGAGCAATGAACGGCGCGCACCGTCGGGTGCGTGCCCACGCAACAGGGAATTCCGATGGCAAGCAAATCCAGCAAGAAGGCGCCGAAGCAGGCCGCACCGGCCAAGGACAGCGCTGCGTCCAAGGGCACGTCCAAGGCCAGGGCTGCATCGACGTCGGCACCCACCCAGGCGCCGCTGGCACTGGCCGACGTGCGTTCGAAGATCGACCAGATCGACCGCGACATCCAGCGCCTGATCGCCGAGCGCGCGCAGTTCGCCCACCAGGTCGGCAAGGCCAAGGGCAAGCTTGCCGCCGCCGTCGATTACTACCGCCCCGAGCGTGAAGCACAGGTGCTGCGCATGGTGGTGGACCGCAATGAAGGCCCGCTCAGCGATGAAGTGCTGGTGCACGTCTATCGCGAGATCATGTCGGCCTGCCTGGCCCAGCAGGAGCCATTGAAGATCGGCTACCTCGGCCCGGAAGGCACCTTCAGCCAGCAGGCCGTGCTCAAGCATTTCGGTCGCTCGGCGCTGGGCCTGCCGTTGGCCAGCATCGAAGAAGTCTTCCAGGAAGTGGAAGCGGGCAACGCCGATTTCGGCGTGGTGCCGGTGGAGAACTCGGGGCAGGGCACCATCCAGATCACCCTGGACATGTTCCTGACCTCCAACCTGAAGATCTGCGGCGAAGTGGAACTGCGCGTGCAGCAGTACCTGATGTCGCGCAGCGGCCGCATCGAGGACATCGAACGCGTCTACGGCCACCCGCAGTCGTTCATGCAGACCTCGGCGTGGATGCGCGCCAACCTGCCCAAGGCCGAGAAGATTCCGGTCTCCAGCAACGCCGAAGGCGCACGCCGCGCGCGCAACGCCGACGATGCGGCGGCCATCGGTGGCGAAAGTGCCGGCCACGTGTACGGCCTGAAGAAGGTGGTGACCAAGCCGATCCAGAACGATGCCGACAACACCACCCGTTTCCTGGTGGTGGGCCGCAACATCTTCCCGACCTCCGGCCATGACCGCACCTCGGTGCTGGTCTTCATCCATGACAAGCCGGGTGCGCTGTTCGACGTGCTCAGTCCGTTCGCACGCCACGGCATCAGCATGAACCGCATCGAGTCGCGGCCTTCGCACCACGGCAAGTGGGAGTACGGCTTCTTCATCGACCTGGCCGGCCACATCGACGACGCGCCGATGCAGGCCGCGCTGGCCGAACTGGAAGCACACTCAGCGCAGATCAAGGTCCTCGGCTCCTATCCGGTGGCCGTGCCCTGATGCCTGCCGCGGTGGCCGCGGCCACCGACCCTTGATGCACCGCCGGCCCGCCGGCGTCTACGGAATGATCGAACGATGAGCAACGCGCAACACTGGATCGCCCGCAAGGGCCAGCCGCTGCAGGGCAGCCTCACCATTCCCGGCGACAAGTCGGTTTCGCACCGTTCGGTGATGTTTGCCGCGCTGGCTGACGGCACCTCTCACATCGAGGGTTTCCTGGAAGGCGAAGACACCCGCGCCACCGCGCGCATCTTCAGCCAGCTGGGCGTGCGCATCGAAACCCCCAGCCCGTCGCAGCGCATCGTCCACGGCGTCGGCATCGATGGCCTGCAGGCGCCCAGCGCAGCGCTGGACTGCGGCAACGCCGGCACCGGCATGCGCCTGCTGGCGGGCCTGCTGGCCGGGCAGTCGTTCGACTGCACCCTGATCGGCGACGAATCGCTGTCCGGCCGGCCGATGCGCCGTGTCACCGGCCCGCTGTCGCAGATGGGCGCGAAGATCGATACCCAGGACGATGGCACGCCGCCGCTGCACGTGCACGGCGGCCAGACACTGCACGGCATCGCGTTCACCTCGCCGGTGGCCAGCGCGCAGATCAAGTCGGCCGTGCTGCTGGCGGGCCTGTACGCACAGGGCGAAACCAGCGTCGTCGAGCCGCACCCCACCCGCGACTACACCGAGCGCATGCTGTCCGCGTTCGGCGTGCAGATCGAGTTCTCGCCGGGCAAGGCGCGCCTGCACGGTGGCCAGCGCCTGCGTGCCACCAACATCGCGGTGCCTGCCGATTTTTCCTCGGCAGCGTTCTTCCTGGTGGCCGCCAGCATCATTCCCGGCTCCGAGCTGCGCCTGAAGCAGGTGGGCCTGAACCCGCGTCGCACCGGCCTGCTGCATGCACTGCGGCTGATGGGGGCGGACATCACCGAAGAAAATCCAGCCGAGCAGGGCGGCGAGCCGGTCGCTGACCTGGTGGTGCGCTACGCGCCGCTGAAGGGCGCGCGCATTCCCGAAGCGCTGGTGCCGGACATGATCGATGAATTCCCGGCACTGTTCGTCGCCGCCGCCGCCGCCGAAGGCAAGACCGTGGTGAGCGGCGCAGCAGAGCTGCGGGTGAAGGAATCGGATCGCCTGGCAGCGATGGCCACCGGCCTGCGCGCGCTGGGCATGCAGGTGGATGAAACCGAAGACGGCGCCACCCTGCATGGCGGCACGCGTCTGGGCAGCGGCACCATCGAAAGCCACGGCGACCATCGCATCGCCATGGCCTTTGCCATTGCCGGCCAGATCAGCGACGGCGAAGTGCGGATCAACGACATCGCCAACGTGGCCACCTCGTTCCCCGACTTCGACGGCCTGGCACGCAGCGCCGGATTCAACCTGGCCTGACCGGCACCGCAACCGCCGGGCCACGCCCGGCGGATCGCATTGCGCGGTAGGTGCCAACCTTGGTTGGCACGCTCATATCGCCCGGTAGGTGCCAACCTTGGTTGGCACGCTTTTCCGCATAAAATGACGGAGGCCGAAGCCTCCGTCGAACATCACGAACCCCTCGTCCGCGATCAACGCTGCTCGGTACGGAAATCCACCGGGACCCGCACCACACTGGCCACAGCACGGCCATCCTGCATGGCCGGCTGGAACTTCCAGTTCTGCACCGTGCGCAGGACCGCACGATCCAGGTCACGGCTGCGTTTGCCACTGCGCGACACGATCGCGGCATTGGTGACGTTGCCGCGGGTATCCACATCAAGGCTGGCGATCACGCTGCCCTGCACACCGTTACGAAGCGCAGCTGCCGGATAGTCCGGCTTGCTGTTGCTGGCGAGCGGGCGCGCCTCGCGGTTGCGCACCGCCGGCACTGCCTTGCGCTCGCTCGTGGCCGGCGTGGCCTGTCGTGCGGCAGGCGGTGCCGTTTCGGCAACAGGCGTCTGTTCGGTGGCGGGCAGCATGCGCTCGCCGACCGGTGCAGGCGCCACCTCATCCGGTCCGGAATAGCGCAGCCAGAGCAGCGCGGCCGCGAACATCGCCACGATCAGCGCGACCCACAGCCAGGGCGACGTGGCCCGGCGCGGCGTGCGGTCCTGCTGCATCTGCGGCGAATGAAGGTCTTCATGGGTGGTGACAGTCATCGCAAACTCCTTACGTCGGTTGACGACGTGCCGAGTGTTGCCCGAGGCCACGAAGAAAAGTGTCAGTGTTGCGTCAACGCAACCGGGAGGGTTCAGTTTGCCTTCCGGTATGCGTTCAGTTACTGCGTCTTGAAGTCGAACGGCACTTCAATGGTGCCCGGCACCGCCTGCCCGTTGCTCTGCGCCGGGGTGAAGCGCCAGCGGCGCACCGCGTCGGTCGCTGCTCGGTCCAGGTCACGCGAGCCGCTGCGCTGGATGACGGTGACGTTGTTCGGATAGCCCGTAGCGTCCACCTCCACCCGCACCACCACACTGCCGGTTTCGCCCGCACGCAGTGCAGCGGCCGGATAGGCCGGCGGCGGCGATTGGCCCGCGATCGGCATGGGCTGGCTGCCGCCACCGGCGACCGGCGCGGTGCCGGGCGCAGCGGGTACCGGTTCAGTCGTTGCGGGCGGCGGGGGCGGGGCGGTTTCCACCAGCTTCGGGGCGTCTTCCGGTGCCGGCGCCGGCTTGGCGTCGGGCATGTCGCTGGACCCGGCTGCCGCCGGCAGGGGTTCCGGCAGAGGCTCCACCTGGGCAGTTTCCTGTGGCGTCTGTGCCGCAGGGTCGGCACGGAAGAACTCCTTGTCGCGGCCCGTCAGCCAGACCACCACGAACAGCAGCACCCCCACGCCGAAAGCGATGCCGGCGATCTTCAGGGCGTTGCGCGGAATATGCACAGTGAACGACTTGGCGGACGACGAGCGGGGTGCAGACATGGACCGGACCAGTACGGAATAGCCCGATTCTGCCACGGCCCGAATGAACCGGGCGGCAGAAATCCGCATAACAGGCGATAATCCCGGTCCTGACACCCACCACGACACCTGCCATGCTTGATCCAGCCCTGCTCCGCCACCAGCCCGCCGACCTCGCCGAACGCCTGCGCACCAGCCGCGGCTTCGAGCTCGACGTGTCTGCCCTGGAGTCCCTGGAGGCCGATCGCAAGCGCATCCAGGTGCGGACCCAGGAGCTGCAGAGCCTGCGCAACAGCCGCTCCAAGGCCATCGGCCAGGCCAAGGCCAAGGGTGAGGACGTCTCGGCCATCATGGCCGAGGTCGCCGCCTTCGCCGACGAACTGAAGGCCTCGGAAGTAGCGCTGGACGAACTGCGCGAGAAGATCGAAGCAATCTCGCTGGGTATTCCGAACATTCCGGCCGACGACGTACCGGCCGGTGCCGACGAGAACGACAACGTCGAGCAGGCGCGCTGGGGTACCCCGCGCCAGTTCGATTTCAAGGTGCTGGACCACGTCGAACTGGGCGCCCGCAACGGCTGGCTGGATGGCGAAACCGCCGCCAAGCTGTCCGGTTCGCGCTTCACCGTGCTGCGCGGCCCGATCGCGCGCCTGCACCGTGCGCTGGCCCAGTTCATGGTCGATCTGCACACGGGCGAACACGGCTACGAGGAAACCAACGTACCGCTGCTGGTCAACGCCGAATCGCTGCGCGGCACCAGCCAGCTGCCGAAGTTCGAGGATGACCTCTTCAAGACTGCCGTCGGCGAGTCCACGCGCTACCTGATCCCCACCTCGGAAGTGCCGCTGACCAACATCGTGCGCGACGAGATCGTCGACGCCGAGCGCCTGCCGCTGCGCATGACCGCGCATTCGATGTGCTTCCGTGCCGAGGCGGGCAGCGGCGGCCGCGACGTGCGCGGCATGATCCGCCAGCATCAGTTCGAGAAGGTCGAGCTGGTCTCGATCTGCCAGCCGGAAGACAGCGAGGCCGAGCACCAGCGCATGACCCGCTGTGCGGAAGTCGTGCTGGAAAAGCTGGGCCTGCCGTACCGCAAGGTCCTGCTGTGCACCGGCGACATGGGCTTCTCGGCCATCAAGACCTACGACCTGGAAGTCTGGCTGCCGTCGCAGGAGACCTACCGCGAGATCTCCTCGTGCTCGAACTGTGGTGACTTCCAGGCCCGCCGCATGCAGGCGCGCTGGCGCAACCCAGCCACCGGCAAGCCTGAGCTGGTGCATACCCTGAACGGCTCGGGCGTGGCGGTTGGCCGTGCGATGATCGCGGTGATGGAAAACTACCAGAACGCCGACGGCAGCATCACCGTGCCGGAAGCGCTGCGCCCGTACATGGGTGGGCTGGAAACCATCGCCTGACAACCGGCTCAGGTGGGTGCCATGCTTGCATGGCACCGAATCCACGCATGGCGTGGATCTGCAATGCGGCTACATCCACGCCCTGCGTGGATGAGCCCCGCGATCACTCTACAACCCGCACCTTCTCCAACGGCACCCATCCCGCCTCGCCCGCCTCGGGCATGCACCAGGCCCAACCATTCAGTGTGCGCACCCCGCGCAGCAGCTGCCCGGGATCGACATCCAGCTCCCGCGCGCAGTAATCCGCGGTGGCAAACGTGTCACCCTGCGTATCGCGACCGATCACCGGTGCCGGCACGAATCCGGGCTGCTGCCCCTCGGCCTGGCACAGGAACCAGTCCTCCCAGCCCTCCGGGCCTTCATAGCGCTCGCCTACCACCAGCGCCTGGCCGCGGAGCAGGGTGATCGGGTGTGGGAATTCGCTGCGGTGCGTGGTCG